>NZ_LUUM01000248.1:0-65435 GCF_001644125.1 Methylosinus sp. R-45379 | reverse complement strand
GCTTCGCGGGAGAGGGGGCGGCGACGTTTCGCGAAGCTTCGATGAAGCGCTGGATCTGCTCCCTCTCCCGCGGAGCGGGGGAGGGCTGGGGAGGGGGCTGATCGCCTCACGCGACCAGGAAGGGCCGCTCCGGCGCCTCACGCGGGAAGGGCTCGATGGTCGGGCCGAGGCGGATATATTTCAGCATCAGCCACACTTCGACGATGGCCAGCGCGCTGTAGAACAGCACGAAGCCGCCGAGGCTCAGCAGAACATTATAGGCCGGCACATTGGACGCGCCGAGGAAGGTCGGCAGCACGCTGTCGATGATCCAGGGCTGGCGGCCATATTCGGCGACGACCCAGCCGAGCTCGGCCGCGATCCAGGGCAGAGGCAGGCTGTAGAAGGCGAGCTTCAAGAGCCAGGGATTGTCTCTGAGGCGACGCCGGCTGGCGACGAGGAAGGCCGCCGCGAACAGGAAGATGAAATAAAAGCCCAGCGCCACCATGATGCGGAAGGCCCAGAACAGCACCGGCACATTGGGGATGGTAGTGAGCGCCGCCTCATGCACCTGCTCATTGGTGGCGTTTTCGATATCGGGCCGGAACCGCTTCAAGAGCAGCGAATGGCCGAGGTCCTCGAAGGCCGGCAGCAGCTCGGCGGGGATGGCGGCGTTGGGTCCGTCGGGACGCGCGGCGAGCCATTCATAGGCGGGCATTCCGGCGCGAATGCGCGTCTCCGATTTCTCGACCAGCGATTTTATGCCCTCGACCGGCGTGTCCAGCGAGCGCGTCGCGATGAGGCCGAGGAGATAGGGCACCTCGACCTTCAAATGCGTCGTCTGCTGCTTCACATCGGGAATGCCGAAGAGGGTGAAGGAGGCCGGCGCCGGCTCCGTCTCCCACATGGCCTCGATCGCCGCGATCTTCATTTTCTGGTTGAAGCTCGCCGTATAGCCGCTCTCGTCGCCGAGCACGACGACGGAGAGCGCCGAGGCGAGGCCGAAGCTCGCCGCCACATTGGCGGAGCGCCGCGCGATCTCGCGATGCTGGCGGTCATAGAGCAGATAATAGGCCGAGATGGAGAGCACGAACATCGCGCCGGTCACATAGCCGGCGCTGACGGTGTGCACGAATTTCGATTGCGCGACGGGGTTGAAGAACACTTCCGAGAAGGAGGTGAGCTCCATGCGCAAGGTCTGGGGATTGAACGCCGCCCCCACCGGATTGAGCATCCAGCTATTGGCGATGAGAATCCACAGCGCCGAAAAATTGGCGCCGAGGGCGACGAGCCAAGTGACGGTGAGATGCGCCACCGGGCTCAGCCGGTTCCAGCCGAAGAAGAAGAGGCCGACGAAGGACGCCTCGAGGAAAAAGGCCATCAGCCCTTCGATCGCCAACGGCGCGCCGAAAATATCGCCCACATAATGCGAGTAGTAGGACCAATTGGTTCCGAACTGGAACTCCATGGTGATGCCGGTGGCGACGCCCATCGCGAAATTGATTCCGAACAGCGTTCCCCAGAATTTGACCGCGTCGCGCCATATGGTGCGGCCGGTCATCACGAAGACGCTCTCCATTATGGCGAGGAGAATCGAAAGGCCGAGCGTCAGCGGCACGAAGAGGAAGTGGTAGAGGGCAGTCAGAGCGAATTGCAGTCTTGAAAGCGTCACCACGTCGAGTTCGAACATCATGCGCTCCTGAAAGGATTGTCAGCCGCGGTCCCGAGCGAAGAGCTTTTCCGCCATGACGGCCGGCGAGACATGCGGCCGCTCCGAGGCAGGAAAGAAGAGGAAATAGAGCAGGGCGAGGGCCGCGGTCTTGAGAGCGAGGGCGATGGCGATCTCTCGCCCGAGCCGATGCGTCGCCGAATGGGCCGACATGCGATTCTCCCCGCCCGAAGCGCCGGGCCGGGGGACACTATCCCCGAACGGCCTCGCCTTCATGACCGCGAAAGTCCTTAAAGCCCGTACGTGATCGCCGAAGGCTCCGGTCTCGCCATAAAAAGCACATGGCGGTCCCCGTAAGAAGGCTCGAAATGTCGCTGCGCGATTATGTCGCCGTCCCGCGAGGGGCGCCCCTCGAGAGAAATCCCGCAGTCGACTTCTTGACTTTGGCCGGCGCGTGCCTTATTCGGCGCCTCTCGCTAGCGCAATGCGTTGCGCCGCGCTCGCGGGGGAGTAGCTCAGTTGGTTAGAGCGCCGGCCTGTCACGCCGGAGGTCGCGGGTTCGAGCCCCGTCTCTCTCGCCATTTCGAATCCGTCGCCTTCATAGCGTCGTGGCCCTGGCCATGGACCGAAGCTCGTCGATTGATTCTGGCCGTGCCTGCGCCTATTCTATGAGCATGACCTCACCCGCGATCACCTTCGATCGTCTCGCCTATATCGACCGGCTGAAAGAGGCCGGCTTCGACGATAAGCAGGCGCGCGCTCAGGCCGATGCGCTGGACGCGGCGCTGCGCGATTCGGTCGCCACCAAGGCCGACCTCAAAGAGCTGGCCGGCGAGCTGCGCACGGAAATGGCCAATCTAAAGGTCGATATTCTCCGCTGGCTCGTCGTCACGCAGATCGCGCTCGGCGGCGTCATTCTCGCCGCTGTCAAATTCGTGAAGTGAGCGGCGGTCCCTCCCTTCAGCTCTCCAGCAGCCAGCGCGCGCAATCGTCCCAATAGGGGCGGCCGGGGTCGCGGAAAAAGCCGAAATGGCCCATGCCGCGCCCCTCGGCGCGAATCGCCAGCGGCTCTATGTGGGCGCGGCTGTAGCGCTTCAGCAGCGCCTCCACCGCCGGCTTCGGCGCCATCCAATCATCGTCGATGGTCAGCGCGCGAATCGCTCCCGTGAATTGGTCGAAGCATCCGGGGAAGGGCCGGCCCGCCGCATCGACGAAATAGGCCTCGCTGCGGCACCAGCGCGCCCATTCCAGCGCGGCGTCCTTGGGCAGATCCTCGCCGAGGCCGAGCCGCGCCGCCGGAAAATAGCCGAGCAGGGCGGCGGGGATCGGCAGCAGCGCGCGCCACATCAGCCATAGCGCATATTTGCGCGGGGCCGGCCACAGCCGCCAATCGCCGATCTGCGTGCTGACCGCCAGCATGGCGCGAATGCAGCCGTTATTGTCGGCGAGCCCGACCATCTGCCCGCCGACGCTATGAGCGACGACGCGCAAGGGCTCCGCCGGCGCGAGCTGCGTCGCATGATCGATGATTCCGGCGAGATCCCGCTCGCCCCAGGCGCGCAACCCCCCGCCGGGCGCGCCGAAGCGGCGGGAGGCGCCGACGCCGCGATAATCGAAGGTGAGAACCCGGCATCCGCGCGCGGCGAGAAAGCGCGCCAGCCGCTCGTAGAATTTCTGCTTCACCGCAATGGCGCCGGCGATGACGACGACGGGTCCTTCCCCGCTCGGGGGCGAGAATAGCGTCGCCGCGAGAGACGCTCCGTCTCTCGCGGCGATGGTCATCGCTTCGACTGCGCCGTCGCCGGCTCTCGTCATGCGGTCACGCTCTCTTCGGGCAGTCTCGCGGCTTCGGCTTTGGCGAGCGGCGCCTCCGCCTCGCGGCGAATTCTGCTCTGCTGCTGATAGTGAGCGGCGAGCGGCAGGTTTTCAACCGCGGGGAACTCCTCCTCGATCTTCTTCGGCTTGAAGAGCGTGACGACGGATTTCCAGGTCGCGATCCCCCAGCCCTGCGAGCGATAGGGATAGCCGTGCTCCTCGCAGAACTGGCGCAGCATGGGCGCGAGCTGCGGATAGTGACGCGGGCTGATCCAGGGGAAGAGGTGATGCTCGATCTGGAAATCGACGCCGCCGCACAGCAGCCGGCCGATCGGACCCGTCTCGAAATTCACCGCCGTCGCCGTCTGCAGCATCAGATAATTGTCGCGCGTCGCATCCTTCGTCACCTGGATCGCTTCCTCCGGGTAATGCGCCGGAGCAAAGAGCGCGAACATGACATAGGACATCATGAACATCTGCACGACGAAGAACATTGCGACATTGGCGAAGCCGAAGAAATAGATCGGAATGATCATCCACACGATCCAATGACCGATCATGCAGGAAAGATCGACCCAGCTCTGCCAGTTGCGGCGCTCGTCGTCGCGCAGCTCGCGGATCAGGAAGCGCCAGCCCTTGAAGGCGACGCCGAAGGAATTGCCGAGCAGCACGATGGGAAAGAAATAGCCCTGATGCTCGAACCACCAGCGCGCGAGGCCGCTGGCCTTCTTCAGATCGCGATCATTGAGCGTGAACACCGGCAGCAGATCGGCGTCGTCGTCCACGCCGATGACGTTCGGATTGGGATGATGCACGACGACATGCTTGTGGCGCCAATAATTGCCCGACACGCCGAGGAAGAACGGAAAGTCGAAATACATGATGAACTCATTGACCCACGGCTTGTTGCTGATCGCATGATGCGAGGCGGTGTGGCCATTGGTCGACATGCCCATGCAGCCGTAGGCGACGAGAATCATGCCGATCGCCTTGACGATGAGCATGTCCGAGACGATGACGAGCGCGACGCCCGTCGCCGTCAAGGCGATGAACAGCAGCCATTCGGCAATGCCGATAGCGGTCAGCTTGCGGGCGTATCCTGCGCGGCGGACCTGCTCCCGCAGCCGTGCGAAATCCTGATTGGCTTCCTTAGACATATGCACCCCCGATAAAACGAAATCGCGTGTCAGACGCGCTGCAGCCGGTACGGCGCGTGATAATCCTTGGTGAAGAGGAGCTGATAGAGCGCCTGGTCCCCGGCCATGGCGGAAGCTATTCCGCAGCTGAGGTAGTATTCCCACATGCGCTTGAAGACCGTGTCGTAGCGCACAGGATCGAGCGTTCCGCTATTGGCGCGGAAGGCTTCCAGCCAGCGACGCAGAGTCACGGCGTAATGGCGCGCCATATTCTCGACGTCGAGAATGGCGAGGCTATTCTTCTCGAGCTCTGTCGTCATCGCGGAGAGCTTCGGCGTGTCGGAGCCGGGGAAGACGTATTTTTGAATGAAGGGATCATGGCGATTGATCGCCGTGTTGCAGCCGATGACATGCACGAGGCCGCGGCCCTTCGGCGCGAGCAGACGCTCGATGGCGCCGAAATAGGCCGCATAATCCTTGGCGCGCACATGCTCCAGCATTCCGACGCTGACGATGCGATCGAAAGAGCCCTCGATCTCGCGATAATCGCCGAGGATGAAGCGCACGCGATCGGAGACGCCGTATTTGGCGGCGTTTTCCTGCGCGCGCGCGTGATGCGCGACGCTATTGGTGACGCCGACGCCGCGCGCGCCGAAATTCAGCGCAGCGTGAATCAGCATGCCGCCCTTGCCGCAGCCGATATCGAGCAGCGACTGGCCGGGCTCGATCTCGAGCTTCTGGCAAATGCGATCGAGCTTGCGCTGCTGCAGGAGATCGGCGTCGTCGTCCTGCGCATGCGCATAGCCGCAGGAATAGACCTGGTAGCGATCGAGCAGAAAGGCGTCGAACACGTCTTCGCCGATGTCGTAGTGACGGCGCACATTGGTCGCCGGGCTCAGCAGGCGATTGCTCGCCAGCATGCCGGCGTAGCGGAAGAGGAAGCTCCAATCGGAGCGCAGCTTCTTATGCAGGCCGGCGCGGCACAGCATTGTGAGGCAATCGACGAGGCGGCCGTCCTCGACCTCGAAATCCTGCGCCATGAAGGCTTCGCCCATGCCGAGATTGCCGAAGGCGAGCACGCGGCTGAAGAAATCGTCGCGCAGCACGCGCAGCACGATCGGCGCTTCATCGCCGGCGCCGAAGCGATGATCGACGCCATTGTGACGAACGATCAGCGTTCCCTGATGGAGATGGCGCGACAGCATCTCGAAGAAAGCGTCCTTCGGCTGACGCGCTCCCAATAGCTGCGCGAGCGAAAGCTGTCGGCGCGACGTCTTCGCATCGAAAGCGCGCGCAGCATGTTCGGGCATATATCTCGTATCGGTCATTTGTCTCTCCCAATGCATATCGCGCGCTTTCGGCAAAGAATTTCCGCGCCTCTCGCGCTGGAAACGACGCGCGAAATCTTCCGCGCGCCCGCGCTATTTGCGCCGCGCTTCTCGTTCTTCATGCAGTCCGCCGTGCTGAGCGATGGCGTCGCACGACAAGATTGTGTCAAATGTTGTCACATTATTTCTGCATGTTGACAAGCAGCTCAGCTTGCGCTCGCATCCTCTCGTCGCGTCTTGCGATACGACGATCGGCGCGAGCCTGATCCGAGGTGTTAAAAGGGTCGGCGAGGAATTTGTGTGTGCTGCCACACAGGGCGCGAGCGCGCGTCCGCTCTATAGGATCGATGGGCGAGCGCGGATCGCGCCGCGCCAAATGAATTTCAGCGGAGACGAGAAAAATGGACGCAATCGAAATGTCGCGCTGGTTGTGGGCGGATCGGCGCGCGCGCGCCGCTCGCAGCGAGGCGGGGCCGACGCTGAATGGCGCGAAGGGTCAATTCATCGAGACGCACGGCGCGAGCTTGCGGACGCTGATCACTCCGCAGAAGAATGGCGGCGGCGACAAGACTTTGGTGATCGTGCCCGATCCGCCCAATGTCATCGAGCAATATTTGCCGATCATCGACGAAATGTCGAACCATGCGCGTGTCATTTGCGTGGAGACGCCCGGCTTCGGCCAATCCTTCGTGAAATCGGGATTTCGCTTCGATGTCCCGAGCTATTGCGAGGTCTTCGACGAATTCTTCGCGCAGCTGGAGATAAATGACGCCGTGCTGGACATGGCCTGTCTCGGCGGCTTCGCGGGCGTCGCCTTCTCGGCGGCGCGGCCCGATCGCGTGCGCCATCTCATGCTGCAGCAGACAGTCTCGATCTCGCAGGCGCAGCAATGGGCGGCGGGAACCGATCGCATGAATTTGATTCGGCGGCCCTATGTCGGGCAGATATTCATGCGCGCGCTGGATCATGTGGTGGCGCGCCATTGGTATAAGGTCGCCATGCCGCCGGCGACCTCGGCTATTGCGCCGAAGCTCGCGGAAGAGGCGATCGCGGGTCTCGATCGCGGCGGCTGCTTTTGTCTCTGCAACGCCTATCAGGCCTTGATGGCGACGCCGGAGAAGCCCTACGCCGCCAGCCCGCGCAAGGTGACGATCGTCTGGGGCGACAGCGATCCGACGCATAATCTCGTGGCGACGATCGGCGATTCGCTGAAGGCGTTTCTGCCGGAGGCGGAATTCGTCCTCTTCGAGAATTGCGGGCATTTTCCCATGCTGGAAAATCCGCAGCGCTATCTGCCCATGCTGCGCGCCGCGCTCGACGCGGCGTAATGCGGCTTTTTTCCCCCTCTCCCCGCACGCGGGGAGAAGGAAGGCGGCAGGCGCCGCGCGAAGCGATCGGCCGAACGAGGCTCGCGCGCTCAGCTCGGCTGCGATAGGCGGCGCATTTCGGCGAGGGCGGGGTTCCCCTCCTCCTCCAATCGGGCGATCGTCTCGAGGCCCCATCTGTAGGAGAATTCGGCGACCTCGCGGTGCTTGTCCCAGGTCATGAAGCTGGCGCCGGGACAGACCGGCGGCTGCACGGTGAGATCGAGCCCGCCGGAAAACGCCGGCTTCTCGCGAATATTGCTGAACACCGCTTGCTGAATGACGCTCGCCAGCGAAGGGCAATCGGGCAATGGCTTGCGGCGCAGCGGATTGAGCATGGAGGCGAGCAGCGCGTTGCGGCCGGGCAGCGCGCGATAGTCGAAGTCATAGAGGCGCGGATCGGAGTTGCGCAGGTCCACGACGACATTGGGGCCGTTCTTGAGCCCATGCATGGGCGCGATCGGCGCATTGTCGGAGACGGCGCCGTCGACCAGCATATGGCCGTCCTCGTCGAAGAAGGGCGGCAGCACGCCGGGAATGGCGCAGGAGGCGCGCACCGCCTGCCATGTCGGGCCGGAGCGGATCACGCGCATCGTATAGGTGGAGAGGTCGGTCGCTATGGCGAAGCTCGGCCGCCACAAATCCTCGAAGGCGATGGAGCCGTAGGACTTCGCCAGCGTCGCCTCGAGAATCGTATGGTCCAGCAGGCCGAACTTCGGCAAAGTGAGGCGCTTCAGCGCGGCGTTCTGCACGAATATCTCGTGAATCGCCGCCTCCACCTCCTCCGGGCTCTTCAATTGCGCGAAGGCCACCGCCATGCCGGAGCCGATGCTGCTGCCGCCGAACATATCGAAGACGACGCCCGCCTCCTGAAAGGCTTTCACTATGCCGATATGGGCGAGGCCGAGCGCGCCGCCGGCGCCGGCGACGAAGCCGATCGCCTGGCCCGTGATGAAGCGCGCGAGGCAATCGAAATCCGCGCCCGAATCCATCGCCACATGATGCAGCATGAAGACGTCGCGCTCGCGCAGCCAGGGCGCGGAGGGCTCTTGCGTCTGCGGCCGATGTGGATAGAGCCTGACGATGCGCCGGCGATTGGCGGGAAACAGGGTGAAGGCGAATTCCTCGACCGGATTGAGCGCCTGCGACCCGTCGGCGACGGCCATGATCAGCAGATCGGCCGAATTGAGAACGGCGCGGGTCCATTCGTTCAATTCGCCATCGGCGACGCAGAGGACGAAGTCGTTCTCCTGCTCGAGCGCGCCGAGCCAATCGGCGACGGCGTAGCGGTCGAATGCGCCATCTGGGAAATGCGCGCGCGCGTCGGCGGAGGCGCGCGCGCAGCCATGGGCGCGCGCATTGATCGCCTGCAGCAGGCGGGCGCTGAAACCTTCGGGAATAGCGCCCCCGCCGGCGGCGATCAGCGCGATCACGCGCACGCGGCTGCTCTGGCGGAAATTGCGCCGCGTGATCTCGCCGAGACGCGCGAGGCGCCGGGCCAGCGAGCGGGTGACGGCGCGCTGCATGTCGGGGAATTGTGCGACCAGCGCCTCGAATTGCGCGCGGTCGATCTCCAGCACCTCGGAGTCGCGCATGGCGACGACGCCGGCGCCGCGCGGCTCGCCGGTGAAAAAGCCCATCTCGCCGATGAGCTGGTCCTTGCCGATCTCGGCGACGATCTCGCCATTGGCGGCGTTGACCACGCCGAACTGGCCGAAATTGACGATATAGAGAGTCTCCGACGGCGCGCCGAGCTCGATCAGCGCCTCGCCGCGCGCGATCCTGCGCAGCCGCACGCAGGATTTGATCTTGCCCCGATCCTCGTCATCGAGGTCTTGCCAGAAACTCTGATCTTCCGAAACGAGCGTCTTCGACATGGAAATACAGCCGCCCCGATGCGTTCGCGTCGCGCGCCCCCGCGCTCGCGCCGCATGATCTTCGGCCGAGCGTGAGAATGCAAGGGCGCTTTCCGCGCGCTTTCGACGCTGGTCAGGCCGGCGCGGCGGTCAGCAGGGCGTCGAGGGTCGCGCATTCCTCCGCGGTCAGGGAAAAATCGAATATCGCCAAATCATCGCGCATATGCTCTTGCGAGGACGTGCCGGTGAGGCACAGAATGCCTTGCTGCGTCAGGAAGCGGAAGAAAATCTGCGCCCGGCCGCGCCCATATTTTTCGGCGAGAGCGACGAGCTCCGGCTTCGCCAATGTTTCGGGATTGGCGGTGAGCGTCCAAAAGCTCTGGTAGAAAATTTTGTGCTTTGCGCAGAAAGCGCGAATCTCGCGGTCATAGCCGGTTTTGGCGTAGAAGCGGTTCTGGATCACGGCCGGCTTCACCCGCGCCTTCTTCCACAACATCTTCAGCCGTGACAGCTCGTAGCAATTGCTGACGCCCAATTGGCGCACGCCGCCCTGCGCCACCAGGCTCTCCATCGCGCGCCAGGCTTCGAGAGTGTCCTTGTCCTCCGGGTAGGGGGAGTGCAGCACCAATCCGTCGAGGCGATCCACGCGCAGATTGCGCAGCGAGACCTCGAAGGATTGCCGCACCTGCTCGCCTATGGCCGCCTCAGCGTCATAGGGGATGTTCTCGGGGTCCTGCCCGCCGAAGGGCGTGAATTTGGTCTGCAGATAAATATCCGCGCGGTCGAGCCCGGCGCCGAGCGCCGCCGCCAGACCTTCGCCGACGCCCGGCTCGTTGTAATGCTTGGGCTGGCAGGCGGTGTCGATCCCGCGAAAGCCGGTCCGCAGCGCCTCTTCCACCAGAGCGGCGGTGCGCTCCTTCTTCCAGGCCGTGCCATAGATGATGCGGGGCATCAAAACCCCGGAGGCGGAGACGATCCGGCCAGGATCCTCGCCGCGCGGCTCGGCGCTCATTTTGGGGCTTCCTCTTTCTCAGGCTCCGGCGAAAACCGTCAGCACGCCAGTATAGCCGTAGAGATGATGGCGGGCGATCTCGCCGCCGGCGAAAAAGCCGATCACGGGCGTCTCGCCTCCCAGCGCCTCGTGAACCATGCGGAATTCGGCGTTGGGCTCGCCGAAATGCGGGCCGCCGCGCCCCGAGCAGCTGATATAGAGCGCGCCTCTCATGCCGCCGGCGGCCTCTGCCTGGGCGCGCACCTCCGCCACGATGCGGAGGAGATCATGCTTGGCCGCCTCGGCGTTGCGCTTGCAGAAGGCGAGCCGCATGCCGTCCTTTATCTGCTCGGCGATCATCAGCAGCCCGCCCTTGCGGCCGACGCCGACAATGTGCCGCACTTCCGTGTTCGTGCCGAACTGGCCGGGCTTGGCGGAGACATCTTCGCCAGTGGCGACCAGCCCGGCCAAGGTCTGCGCCAGCTCGAGCCGCAGTTCGGCGTCGTCTATGTCGAGCGTATGCCCCATATCCTCGAGCACGCAGTCGAGGGCGCGCTTCTCGTCCAGGGTCACGAGGTAATTGCCCTGCGCGCGCGTGACCGTGCGCAGCGGCCCTATGGGCTGGCAGCCCTGGGTGACGCGCGAGAACACGGTCGCCTGCGGCCCGAAGGCGACGCCGGTGAAGCCGCCCGCCAAAACCTCATCCGCGATGCACAGCGCCTTGTTGCGCGCTGAGGAGAGGCCGCCGAACTGATAGCCGGTGGTGAGCTTGGCGCTTGCGGCCTCCAGCTTGGCCTGCAGATCGGGCGTGCCGCCGCTGGCGTGGACCAGCGCGGTGAAGGGCTCGAAGCCCTTGGGCGTCCCGTCCAGGGCCTCGAGAGAGGAAAACAGCGTAAAAGCGTCGGCGGGAAGATCGGCCAGCATGATCGCGAGGCCCGGCGCGTCGAAATATTCGACCGCCTCGGCGCCGACGCCGACCCCCACCGTTCCGACGAAATGGACGCCGGGCAGGCGCGCGCGCAGCGCCGACAAAATGTCGCTCGCCGCCTGGGTGAAATAGTCGGTGAGATAGCACCAGCCGAGATTTGGCGCAGGCGCGTCGGCCCGTTGTCGCTCGATCTGCTCCAGGCAGGAGGCCAAGGCGCTCTTCCAGTCGGCGTCGCCGGAATGGGCGTAAATGAACTTGCTCATGGTCTCTTTTCCCCGCGTCCTTGCGCGGGTAGCAACGACCGTGCCGCGGAAGAGATTCGCTACCGCGCCGCCTCGACGGAGGCGGAGAGCTCGGCGAGATCGAGCAGCACGAAGGCGCCGCGGCGGCGCTCGAGCAGTCCCGCCCGCTCCAGACGGTTCAGCTCGCGCGTGACCGCCTCGCGATGCGTGCTGACGCGGGAGGCGATCTCCGCATGGGTGGGAACGGGCGAGATCACGCCGCGATTCTCGCCGCCGCTGTCGCTGCGCGCCAGCCGCAGCAATTCCGCGTGAATGCGGCCGCGCACGTCGAGATTGGTGAACTCGTTCACCCGTGTGGTGAGGCGGCGCACCTCGCCGGTCAGCGTCTCGAGCACCTGATCGCAGACATTGGGATAATGATGAATCACCTCGCGGAAGATCGCGGGGCTCATGCGCGCGATCACCGTGTCGGTTATCGCATGGATCGCCGCCGAGCGCGGCTTGCCGTCGAGCGCCGAGAGCTCGCCGAAAAACTCGCCCTCCTTGATGACGCGCAGCATCAGATCCTTGCCGGCGACGCTCTGGATCGACACGCGCACATCGCCATAGGCGACGAAATAAATATCCGCGCTGTCGTCCTTATAATTGAGGATGCATTCCTTTTCCTGGGCGCGGCGCCACACGCATCGCGCGTCGAGCTGCGCGATCTCCTCCTTGGAAAGCGAGCGGAACAAACTAACGCGTGCAAGCGTCTGGTTTTTTCGTATCATGTCCCGCGTTCCTGAAAATTCGTCTTGTCAGCGTTTCAAAGGATGAGTCATGTCGGCTTGGAGTGTCAACTTCGATTTGGAGCGCCGCACGCGCCTCGCCACCGGGCTCACGCTCTTCACCTATGCGGCCTGTCATTTCATCTCTCACGCGACCGGCCTGTTCTTTCTCGACAATCTCCAGGCCATCGGCCATGGCGTCATTCTCGCGCCTTGGCGCACCGGCTTCGGCGTCGCTCTTCTGCTGTTCTGCTTCACCGTTCACATGTCGCTCGGCCTCTTCGCGCTCTATCGCCGGCGGCATTTGCGCATGCCGGCGATAGAGGCCTGGCAGCTCGGCCTCGGCCTCACCATACCGCTGCTGCTCGCGCCGCATGTCACCGACACGCGCGTCGCCGTGCTCGCCTTCGGCTTGGAGGATTCCTATTTTCGCATTCTCTATCATTTCTGGATCAGCGATCCCACCTTCGGCCTGCCGCGGCAATTTCTGCTCATGGTCCTCATCTGGTCGCATGGCTGCATCGGCATTCACATGTGGCTGCGCTATCGCGATTGGTATCGCCGGCGCACGATTCTGTTTCTTCTTCTCGCGCTCGCTCTGCCCGCGCTCGCCATAGCGGGCCTGCTCAACTCGGGCTGGGAGCTGATCCTGCGCGCCTATATGGACGAGGCCGTCATAGAGGCGCATGGGCCGCCGGCGAAAGGATCGCCGCATGCGCATGTGCCGGCGATGCTCGCTTCGATCATCCTCTATCTGCAGATTTCCTATCTCGCGCTGCTCGCAGTCGTGCTGCTGCTGCGCGCCTTGCGCAACATGCGCGAGCGCATGTTCGACACGGTGCGCATCGACTATCGCGACGGCCGCAGCGTTCGCGCGCCTTTCGGCTTCTCCGTGCTCGAGGCCAGCCGTTTCAAAGGCATTCCGCACGCCTCCGTCTGCGGCGGGCGCGCGCGCTGCTCCACCTGCCGCATACGCGTGCTCTATGGCGCGTCGGAGCTGCCGCCGCCCGGCCCGGCGGAGCTCGCGACATTGGCGCAGATCGGCGCGCCGGAGGGCGTGCGCCTCGCCTGCCAGACGCGGCCGCGCTGCGATATCGGCGTCTATCCCATGCTGCCGGCGGACAGCCCGCTCGACGGCCTCTGCGTTCTTCTCGACCAGGGCCGCGAGCTTTTCGTGACGGCCATGTTCGTCGATCTCCGTGATTCGACGAAGCTCGCCGCCAACCGCCTGCCCTATGACGCGATCTATATCGTCGACTCCTACATTCGCGCGACGACCAATGCGATCTTGGCGGAGGGCGGCCATGTGACCAGCGTCGCCGGCGACGGCGTCATGAGCCTGTTTCGGCTGGACGGCGACGCCGACGAGGGCGCCCGCGCGGCGCTGCGCGCGGCCAGCGGCGTCTGGCGCGCGATCCGCCGCGTCAGCCGCGATTTCGCGCATGATCTCGAAGCGCCGCTCGCCTTCGGCGTCGGGCTGCACAGCGGACTCGCCATCGTCGGCGCCGTCGGCCCGACGGATCGGCAGTCGCTGCAGTTTCTCGGCGACACCGGCAATATCGCCGCGCGGCTCGAATCGCTGACGAAGGAGATGGACTGCGTGGCGCTCGTCTCCTCGCAGACCTGCGACGCCGCGGGGCTGCGGCCGCCGCACGCCGTCGTCGAGGCGCCGATCCGCGGCCGCGAAGCCGCGCTCCCCGCCTTTCCGTTCAAGAAGCTCGGGGATTTCGAGCGCTGGGTCGCCAGCGGCGAGCCGGCGGCCCTCTGAGCCGCAGCGTCCGCCCCCGTAGGGAGACGTCTTTCGTTCAGTAGATGTCGGGGCAGGCCACCTCGTTTCCATATGCGTCGGCGCAAGTGCAGCCGCCGAGCGACAGAGCCATCGCGCCGATCGCGAAGCCGATGACCAGCGTCAGAGCTTTCGCGCGAACGCCGGCCGGGAAATGAAAATTGGAGAGATCGAGATTCATGTCATCCTCCCTGGATGGATGTTGGAACGCGGTCGCAAAACATCGTCCGCTCGCGAAATGTCGCTCGGTTCGCTCCTGAGGGATGTGGCGAACGCCACGGGTCGCGCGGAAAATGCTCCGAGTGGACGAAGCCTGTCGCGCCCGACCGCGTCTGGACCTGAAAATTGCATCGCCGCGGCGGCCCTCCCGCGCCGATCGGAGAAACGCAGCCCATGGCGGATATCGCTCGTTCCTGTCTCGCCTTTCTCTGCTTCCTGCTCATCGCCTGCGCCGTCAGCGAGGATCGGCGCCGCATTCCCTGGCGCGTCGTGCTCGGCGGGCTGGCGCTGCAATTCGTGGCGGCGCTGGTCCTCACGCATTTTCCGCCGGCGAAGCAGGCCGTGCTGCTCGCCAATGACGGGGCGGAGGCCCTGCAAAAGGCGACGGAGGCGGGCTCTGGCTTCGTCTTCGGCTATCTCGGCGGCGGCCCCGCGCCTTTCGAGGAGAAGACGCCGGGCGCCGGCTTCATTCTCGCGTTCAAGGCGCTGCCCATGGTGCTGACCATCTCGGCGCTGGCCTCACTGTTCTTTTATTGGGGCGTGATGCAGCGCATCGCGGGCGGCTTCGCCTTTCTGCTGCGACGCTCCATGGGGCTTTCCGGCGCGCTGGCGCTGGGCGCTTCCGTTCACATCTTCGTCGGCATGATCGAGGCGCCGCTGCTGATCCGCCCCTATCTCGCGCGCATGCAGCGCGGCGAGCTGTTCGCGCTGATGAGCTGCGGAATGGCCGGCGTCGCCGGCACGGTCATGGTGATCTACGCCGGCTTCGTCGCGCCTTTCCTGCCGGATGCGCTCGGCCATATTCTCATCGCCTCGGTGATCGCGACGCCGGCCGGCATAGCGGTCGCCGCGGTCATGTCGCCCTGGGATATCTATAAGGACAATGCCGAAGCGCGGCTCGCCGTGGAGAATCCGCCGGCAGGGGCGTTCGACGCCATCGTCAAAGGCGTTTCCGACGGCGTCGGCCCGCTCGTCGGTATCATCAGCATGCTGCTGACGACGATCGCGCTGGTGACGCTGGTCAATATGGCGCTCGCGCATCTGCCGCAATTTGGCGGCGAGACGCCGAGCCTGCAGCTCGCTTTCGCCTATGCCTTCCGCCCCATCGTCTGGCTGATCGGCGTGCCCTGGAGCGAGGCGCCGGCGGCCGCTGCGCTGATGGCGACGAAGACTGTGGTCAACGAGTTCGTCGCCTATCGCGACATGAGCGCGCTCGGCGCGGAGGCGCTGTCGCCGCGCAGCCGGCTGATCCTCACCTATGCGCTCTGCGGCTTCGCCAATTTCGGCAGCATGGGCATTCTCGTCGGCGGGCTGAATGTGATGCTGCCCGGCCGGCGCGCGGAGATCACGCGTCTCGGCCTGCGCTCCATTCTCTCCGGCACGCTCGCCACCTGCATGAGCGCCACGGCCGCCGGATTGCTGATCGGCGGCTGACGGTCGCTCAGAAGCAGCCCTGCGCTTTCAACTGCACGAGCCAGGCGCCGCAATCCGAGTGACGCCGCCGCTCGCGCGGGCCACGGCCCCACTCGTCCTCATATTCGTAGTGGCGATGACGCTCCCGCGCGCGCTCGTGGCGCACGCATTCATTGTAATTATTCTGCATCGCGAGACACAACGGCACATTCGGCCCGGCCAGCGCCGCTCTGGGGGCGAAGCCGTCGGTCAGCGAGACGATCCCGGCCAGGATCAGGGAGAGGAGAAAGATGCGCGCCATTTTCGAAGAAGCCTTTCTGTCGACGGCAGGTCTAGCAGATTCGCTCACGCTGAAACAGCGCGACGGTCACGCTGCCGGCGCCAGCGCAGGAAGCCGGTGACATAGAGAAAGGCGGGCGCGAGGCCGGCGAGCAGGATGACGGCCTGACCGGCGAGGCCGAAGGCTTCGCCCGAATGGAGCGGCAGCAGCCATTCCAGGAAGCGCTCGCCGGCGCTGAAATTGGCGCGATCCTCGGTGAACAGAATCTGGCCGCTGAACTGGTCGATCGTCACCCGATTGCGGCCATTGGCGTGATTGGGCTCGCCTTGCGCGCGCATGGAGACGACATAGACGCCCTTCTCATTGGCGGGCAGGCTGAAGCCCGTCGGCGCGGCGCCTGGAAAGCGGCGCTCGGCGATGCCGAGGGCGGCGTCCAGCCCGATCGGATCGCGATCCGCGATCGGCCGCGACGCCAAGCCGCGCGGCGCCTCGCGCAGGGTCGAGACCAGGCGCACGAGGTCGCGGCCCTGCTGGCGGAACACGAAAAAGCAGCCGGAAGTCAGCGAGCAGCAGAGGACGACGGCGATGACCGCGCCGACCACGCGATGGAGGTCGAAAATCCGCCGATCGGCGCTCGCCTTGCGCTTAATGGCGAAAGCGAGCCGCCATTGGCCCGGCCGCGGCCACCACAGAACGATCCCGAGCAGCATGGAGGGCAGCAGCAGAAGCGCCGGCCCGCCGACCAGCCAGGAGCGATCCGAGCCCTGCCACAGCGTGTAATGCAGGCTGCGCACCGAATTGAAGAAGAATTGGCGGATTTCGTCGTCGCCTTTCTTGATCGCCCGGTCGCCCGTCACCTTGGTCGTATAGGGGTCGATGAAGAGGCGATGCGTCTCGATGACGTCGTCCGCGTCCCGCAGCCGGTACGAGAGCGAGACGACGCCCTCGCGGCTGCGCGGCATGGCGAGGAAGCTCGGCGTCGCGCCGCGCGGCAGATCGGCGATGGCCGCCGCATAAATCTCGTCGAGCGGGGCGAAGCGGGCCTCGGCGGAAGGCGGCGCCGAGCGCAAGAGCTCGGGATGCAGCGCCGCTTCGATCTGCGGCGCGAAGGACAGAAGCGCGCCGGTGAGCCCCACGACGACGAAGATCGCGCCGAGAATGAGGCCGGTCCAGCGATGAAAGGCGAGAAACAGCCGCCGCGCACGCAGGCGCAGCGAGATTTCCGCAGGCGCGCGCTCCTCGGCGGCGCGCGGCGCCGCGATCGTGTCATTGGTCATGGAATGGCCTCCTCGCAAATCTCCTCCCCCGCCGCGGGGTCGAAGAATATAGCTTCAGCCGCTCGCCGAAGTCTGAGAAACGTTACCTTGCAAATCGCGCCTGTCGCGAAAAATTCTCCTTTTCCGCGCCCGCGCGCGCTCGACGCGCAGCCTCTCGCCCCCGCTGCAATTTGGAAAGGCTACAAGAAACAGAGCAGAAATAGACCGGGGCCAATGAGCGCTCTCTAAAACGGCGGCGAGATCGCCTCGATATATAGAAGCATGCTCCTGCGGGCCGAATATTCGCCAAATTGCGACGCTGGACCGCTCATAGGCGTCACAATCTCCAGACTCGCAAGCTTTCGGCGATTCTGTGGCGGCCAATGACGCCATTTGACGTTCTCGCGGCCTGCGGCGAATATGATATTTACATATTGGTAACGCGCTATACGATACGTCGGCTTAGAAGACGCCCAGGGCCTGCGGCGACCCAGGGCGCATAGAGGCGAAGCGGCTCCGCCGGGAAGACCGCGACAATGCTCATGAGGGCGACAGGACAGCCGATGCGTGTGTTGATCGTCGAAGATCAGGCGGAGATCGCCGCTCTGCTGGAAGAAAAGCTCGTCCATGCCGGCTTTGTCGCGGATATCGTCGGCGCGGTCGCCGAGGCGCGTGCGGCGATCGAGGCGGTCGATTACGGCGTCATGCTGCTGGATCGGCGGCTGCCGGACGGCGACGGCGTCGCCATCATCCGCTCGGTGCGCGAGGATCGGCCCAACATGCGCGTGCTGATGCTCACCGCCATGCGCGGCATAGACGAGATGGTCGACGGACTCGACGCGGGCGCTGATGATTATCTGACCAAGCCTTTCGATCCCGACGAGCTGATGGCGCGCATTCGCGCCGTTCTGCGTCGTCCCGGACCGCAAGTGGCGCCCTCGGTGCAAGTCGGCGCGCTCAGCTTCGAGCTCGACGAGCAGAGGGGATTTATCAATGGCCGGCAATTTCTGGCGCCCAAGCTGGAGCTCATCCTGCTCGGGGCGCTGATGCGCCGCGCCGGTCTCGCGGTGACGCGCGCCGATCTGCTCGAGGAGATCTATGGCGCGCAGGACGCCGATCAGGTCGACGCGCTGAAGATGCTGATCCACCGCCTGCGCCAGCGCCTGAAGAACCAAGGCGCGCGCGCCGATATCCACGCCGCGCGCGGCATAGGCTATCTTATTCGGAGCGCTGAGGAATGAAGCTCACGCAATCGCTTTCGGCGCGGCTCGTCTTCTACTGGATACTGTGCTCGCTCGTCGCCTATCTCACTCTGCCGGTGACGGTGTTTCTGCCGCTCTCGGCGCTGCATATCGGCGATAGCTCCAATTCCAGCCTCGACAGCTGGACCACCAAGCGCTCCAAGGAAATTCTATTGGGCGCGCTGCGCCGAGGGCCGGATGGCGCATTGACGGCAGAGCGAACGCCGGAGCTGCAGCGCCAGCAAGAGCGCAATCCGCGATTTCGCTTCGCCATACTCGATCGCGCCGCCGGCCGTCTCGTCGCGGGCTCGGACGAGAAGCTGTTCGACGCGCTGGGACGCGCCGGCGTCGACAGCTATAGCGGGCTCTTCCATGTCTCCGACGATTCCGATCCCAATGCGCGCGGCTATGTGCGCTCCATCGACAGCGCTTTCGGCAAGCTGACGATCGCCACCTATAGCGCGCAGTTCCATTGGGACGATACGATCTGGCAGCTGGTGAATTTCGTCTCGCTGAACAATCTCATCGCCTTTCTGCCGCTCGGCTCGGCGGCGGCGCTGGTCGCGACGCTCGTCGTGCGACGTTCGCTCGCGCCGCTGCGCGCGGCCACGGTCGCGGCTTCGGCCATCACCGTCGACTCGCTGCGCAAGCCGATCGCGGCCGCGGGTCTGCCGATCGAGATCACGCCTTTCGTCGAGGCGGTGAATGGCGCGATCGCTCGCGTCGAGGAAGGCGTCGCGGCGCAGCGACGCTTCACCGCCAACGCCGCCCATGAGCTGCGCACGCCGATCACCGTGCTGCGGGCGCGCGTCGCCAAGCTGGATGCCTCCGATCTCAAGCGCGAAATCACGCGCGACGTGCGGCGCATTCAGACGATCGTCGATCAATTGCTGGTTCTGGCGCAGGCGCGCGAACGCCGCCGCGACACGCGTCTTTGCGTCGATCTCGCCGCGACGGCGTTGAAGGTGGCGGCCGATTTCATGCCGGTCGCCATAGACGCCAAAAAGGAGATCGAGCTGGACGCGCCGGAAGCGCCGGTGATGATCCGCGGATTCCCCTGGGCGATCGAGAGCGTGCTCGGCAATCTCGTCGAGAATGCGCTGCGCGCCGAGCCGGAGGGCGGAACCGTGATGATGCGCGTCGGCGCGGATGCGCGCGTCATCATCGTCGATCATGGCGGCGGCGTCGCGCCCGAGGATCGCAGCCTGATATTCGAGCCCTTCTGGCGCAAGGAGGAGACGACGCCGGGCACTGGCCTCGGGCTCGCTATCGTCAAGGAGCTGGCGCGCGAGCTCGACGGCGAGCTCGAGGTCGCCGACACGCCCGGCGGCGGCGCGACCTTCATCGTCGGATTTCGGCTCTTCGGGTCGCGCCTCACGAGCGCGGGCGGCGCGCAAGTCGAGGCGGCGATCTAGACGCGTCGGGCTCGGCTTTCTGCGGGGAACGCGCGCGCCGATCGGGCAAAGAAGAGTCCCGAAGGCTCTCTTTTCGTGCGAAGGCGGCCGCAAATCTCGAGCATCGATCTATCCGAAACTCGGAATGCCGCTTTCGTCACGCCGCCATGATCCGATTTTCTCGGAAATTGCTGCACATTCGTCGATTTTACACTATTGTTGCAATTTAGTAACATGAATAACAGATTCTGGAGTCCCGCGGCGCGCGCTCTTGTCAAGCGTCGTGACCGTTGGTAACGTTCCGGTGATGTTTTGGCGTTCGCGGCGGAATACCAAAAATGTTGGGGCGGCTTCTGGCTATTTTCGCGCTCTCATGCGCCTTGCTGATGCAAGGCGCAGGGCCGTCGGCCGCCCTGATGACCGGCGACGGCGGCGTCGAAATGTCGGTCGGCTGTCGTCTCGCCAGCGGCGACGATGCGCCGGCCGGCGCCCATCACGCGAGCCATTGCGAGCATTGCGTCATTTGTTGCGCGGCGATCCTCGGCGTCGTCGCGGCCGTCCTCACTCGCCTCGCACCTTTCCCGCCCGCGGCGATCCCGGCGCCGAGCGCCGATCCGCTCGCCTCTTTCTTCCTGGCCGGTCATAAGCCGCCCTCCCACGCGCCTCCCCGCTTTTCCTGACGCCTCATCGGCCGCTTTCGGTCGACGCCGTTGGAATCGCCGGCCGTTTGGCGGCCGCTCAGGGGGGAATTCATGTCTCGTTTCGCTTTCCGTAGCGGCGCGTCCGTCGCCGCGTTGACGCTCGCCGTCCTTTCGCCCATCTGCGTCCTCGCGCAGGAGGCGCTGCCAGAAATCGAGGTGAGCGGCCAGGGCGCCGGCGCCGGCTCCGCCTCGCCCGCGCTGGCCGCAATCGAAAAGCCTTTCGCCAAGGCTATTCCCGACAATATTCCCGCCGTCGTCCATACGGTGACGGCCGCCAAGATCGCGGAGACGGTCAACGCCACGACGGCGATCGAGATGCTGCGCTATGCGCCGAGCCTCGACATGTCGGCCAAATTCCCCGGCGACCGCTTTCAGAGCATGACCGGCCGCACCATCGGCCCATTCGAGCCGCAGAGGCAGCTCGTCTACAAGGACGGCATTCTCATCTCGGCTCTGTTCGGCGCCAGCGAGCACACGCCCAAATATTCGATGATCGTGCCCGAGGAGGTGTCGCGTATCGACGTCATGTACGGTCCCTATTCCGCGCTCTATTCCGGCAATGCGATCGGCGGCGTCATCACCTACACGACGAAGATGCCGGAAACGTTCGAGCTGCATTCCAATCTGCAGGGCATTCTCGCGCCCTATGGCGATCAATATGCGACGCAAAGAAGCAATCCCGGCTTCACCGGCGGCCTCTCGGTCGGCGACCGCAACGGCGATTTCTCCTGGCGCGCGTCGTACAATCATCTGCTGACGCATTCGCAGCCGATTTCCTATGTCAGCTCCTCGAGCCCCGGGGGCGCGGCGGGAACGCCGGTCGTCGGCGGCTATTTCGACGTCGATCGTCAGGGCGCGCCGCGCGGCGTCTTCGGCACCGCCGGCTTGCAGACGACGGAGGAGAATGTCGGCACGCTGAAGCTCGCCTATGACTTCAACAAGGATGCGCGGCTCAGCTACACGATCGGGCTGATGCAGCTCGGCCTGAACATAGATCCGCAGAGCTATTTGAGAAGTGCGACGACCGGACTGCCCGTCTACAACACGAGCAATGGCCGCATCACGATGAATGGCGTCAATTTCGCCCTCTCGGGATTGAATCCCGCGCATACGGAATTCCTGCATCTCATGCAGGGCGCCGAGTTCAAGACGCAGACAGGCGGCGTCTTCGACATGGAGCTGGTCGGCAGCTCCTATGATCTGATGCGCGACGTCAGCGTCTCGGCGCTGAAATATGGCGTCGACACCTCCGGTCAGACGCGCGAATACAGCGGCACGGGCTGGAAGGTGATGGACATGCGCTTCATCTGGCGCCCGGAGGAGGAGCTCTTCGGCAAGCACGAAGTCTCCTTCGGCGGACATCTCGACGAATATACGCTGAAGCTGCATTTGCAGAGCACGCCGACCTATTGGTCGTCCTACTACCTGCAGCAGGCGCAGCGCTCCTATGGCAAGACCGAGAACAGAGCCGTCTATGTTCAGGACGTGTGGAAGCTCGCGCCGCAATGGACGCTCACGCTCGGCGGACGCCAGGAGTGGTGGCGCGCTTTCGACGGCTTCAACGAGAATGTGCGCGGCACGGGAACGCGGCAGCCGGAGCGCAATCTCGCCGCCTTCATGCCGAAAGCCTCGCTCGCCTTTCAGGCGACGCCCGATCTGCTGCTGCGCGGCTCCTATGGCAATGTAACGCGCTTTCCGGGCGTCACAGAGCTCTATCAGCGCACCGTGTCGCCGAGCGGCATCGTCATCAACAGCCCCGATCTGAAAGCAGAGCAGGCCGATTCCTACGAGCTCGCCGCCGAATATCTGTTCGGCGCGCATAATGCGCATCTCGCCTTCTTCCATGGGCGTGGTCTTCGTCTTCCTGCGACGTGCGACGCCGATGATCGCGGCAGGCGTCACTCTGCCTCTGTCGCTCATCGGCGCTTGCGCGGCCATGTGGGTCGCGGGCTATTCCATCGACAATCTCTCTTTGATGGCGCTCACCGTCTCGGTCGGCTTCGTCGTCGACGACGCGATCGTGATGATCGAGAATATCGAGAGCTGGGTGGCGCGCGGCAAAAGCCGTTTCGAGGCGGCGCTGATCGGCGCGCGGCAGATCGGCTTCACCGTCGTCTCCATCTCCATGTCGCTCATCGCCGTCTTCGTCCCGCTGCTGTTCATGGACGGGCTGATGGGGCGCTTTCTCCGTGAGTTCTCCTACACGCTCGCTTCCGCCATTCTCATTTCGACGATCGTCTCGCTCACGGTGACGCCCATGGTCTGCGCTTTCGCGCCATGGGGCGGGAAGGGCGGAGGCTCGCGTTTCGATCGCATCGTCGAAGGCGCGCTCGACAGAATCGTCTATTGGTATGGCCGCAGCCTGCGTCCTGTTATCGATCATCCGCGGCTGACGCTCATCGTCATCGTCGGCACGATCGGCTGGACAGCCTATCTCTATCAGGCGATTCCGAAGGGCAATCTTCCGCAGGACGACAATGGCTTCATCAATGGATCGAGTGAAGCCTCGCCGGATGTCTCCTTCGCGGAGATCATGCGGCTGCAGAAGCAGGCGGAGGCGATCATCTCCGCCGATCCAGATGTCGTTGGCGTCGGCTCGTCGGTCGGCGGCGGCGCGCTCACCGCCGCGCTCAATCAAGGGCGCTTCAACATAAGGCTCAAGCCGCGCGAGGAGCGCAGCCTCTCCAGCAAGCAGGTGATCGCGCGGCTGCGCAAGGAGCTCGCCAAGGTCGCGGGGCTGCAAGTGATGCTGACGCCCTCGCAGGATGTGTTCCTTCACGCGCGCTGGAGCGCCTCGGCCTATCAGTTCACGCTGCTCGACGACGATGTCGCCGAATTGACCGAGTGGGCGCCAAAAGTGTTGGCGCGCATGCGCAAGGTTCCGCAGATCGTCGATGTGACGAGCGACCGCCAGCAGGGCGGCCTCGGCGCCAAGGTCGTCGTCGATCGCAACGCCGCCTCGCGAATGGGCGTGCCGATCTCGGCGGTGGACGCCGCGCTCAACGGCGCCTTCGGCCAGCGCCAGGATTCGATCATCTATGGCGAGCGCAATCAATATCGCGCCGTGCTGGAGACGCCGCCGACGCGCCAGCGTGATCTGCGCGATCTCGCTGGAATCTACGTGTCCAGCGCCTCCGGCGGACAGGTTCCGTTGAGCGCCATCGCGCGCTTCGAGCGCTCGACCATGCCGATGGCAGTCAATCATCAAGGCGCCATGCCGGCCGTCACCATCACTTTCAATCTGGCGCCGGAGGAGACGCTCGAAGCGGCGAGCCAGGCGGTGGAGCGCGCCTTCGTCGCGATGAATCCGCCGAGCGGGCTGCGTGGCGAGCTCGCCGGTGAGGCGGGCGACGCACGCAGAGTGGGGCGCAGCATGACCATATTGATCGTCGTCGCTCTGCTCGCGGTCTATATCATTCTCGGCGTGCTCTATGAGAGCCTCGTGCATCCCGTCACCATCATCTCCACTCTGCCGGCGGCGGGGCTCGGCGCGCTGCTGTCGCTGCAGATGTTCGCGGTGGAATTCTCGATGATCGCCTTCATCGGCATTCTGCTGCTGATCGGCATTGTGAAGAAGAACGGCATAATGCTGGTCGATTTCGCGCTGATCGCCGAGCGCGAGGACGGGCTTTCGACGCGCGACGCGGCCTTGCTCGCCGCCAAGGAGCGCTTCCGTCCCATTCTGATGACGACGCTCGCGGCCATGTTCGGCGCGCTGCCTCTGGCGTTCGCCGGCGGCATTGGCGCGGATTTGCGGCGGCCGCTCGGCGTCACCATCGTCGGCGGCCTGCTGCTGAGCCAGATTCTCACGCTCTACACGACGCCGGTGATCTATCTGCTGATGAGCAAGGCGCGACTGCCGTTACGCCGCGCGGAACCCGGCGCGCTCGCGCCAGCGCGGCCGGAGATTTCCTCGTGACCCGATCGCCAGCGCCTGTCTTCATGCGCGGCCTGCGTCCTCCCGCGCGCCACGCGCGGCCCTATCGCTTCGTCGGCGCGATCGGGCGCCGCCCTTCCTTGGGCCTGCGCTCGCGCTTTTTTGCGCTGCTTCGCCAGAATGTCATGGCGTGATGGGATAATTTTCATCTACGTCCGATCGATCGGACGGATTGCCAAAATAAATCTTCTGGGCCAGTCTTGCGCTCGTCGCATTCGGTGATTGTCGGAATTTGCTTGTGCCGAGCATGTGGTTTTCTCGGGATGCGGCAGGCGCGCCACGACGAATGGGCGCAACTGCCGGGGCCGGGCTTCGCGCCCTCTGGAATCATATCATTCGGCGCCGTGAATTCGCCGCGCATCGGCCGGGCGGATTCGGCGTGGCGCTCGCGGCCGTCGCCTTGCTGACGTGTTTCGGCTCGCAGGCCTCGGTCGGAGAGCAGGTCGGCACTGCGTCCTTTGATACGGCTGCGCAATTCTCGGCTCTCATCGGCGGCCTCGCCGCCGCGATGGCGGTGGCCGCGGCCTTGGCGGCGCTCGCCCTGCTTGGGCGCCTTCGCTTCCGCTCCGAGAGGAACGCCGATTTCTACGCGGGCGACGCTTGCGCGCGCATGCTGTGGGAGAATGGGCCGGTCGGCGCCTTCTGCTGGGAGGAGGGCGGCCAGGTGACGGAAGCCAACGACGAATTTCTCCGCATGACCGGCTATGAGCGCGACGATCTCGGCGCCGGCCGCATTGATTGGCGGGCCGCCACGCGGCTGCGGTCTCCGGTCGAGAACAGCGTCGAGACGGAATTCATGCGCAAGGACGGCGCGCGCGCGCGGCTGCGGCTCCGCTTCGTCGCGCTCGACGAGCGGGGCGGGCGCGGCGTGGGTTTCGCGCAGGACGCGGCCGAAGCGCAGGAGCTGCGTCGGCAGGCCGAGCGGCTGAGGGGGCTGGAGCTCCGGGCCGTCGGCTTCGCCCATGATATCAATCAGCCGCTCACCGCCGCGGCCGCCTATCTCCAGGTTGCGCGCCGGCGCGCGACGCTCGGCGGCGGCGCGCAGTCGGAGGAGCAGCTCGCCGCCATGGACCGCGCCGGCGCGCAATTGTATCGCGCCGCGCGTCTCGTCGGCGATTGGCGCGAGCTTTTCACGCATGAATCATGCGCGTCGACGGAGATCGCGCTGCATCCACTGATTCGCGAAGCATGGGAGACGATGCGCGGCGATCTCGGCGAGACGGTTTCCGCCGAGCTACGTCTGTGCGCCGAGCGCGATCTCGTGATCGGCGATCGGGCGCAGATCGAGGAGGAGGTGAGCGATCTCCTGCGGGCGGCCGCGCAGGCGGCGATCGCCACGTCCCATCGCGAATTGATCGTCGTCACATCGACGCGGGGCGGCGAGATCGCCATCGAGATAAGCGACGCCGGCGCCGCGTCTATCGCGCCGTGTCGCGATCCGCGCGCTGCCGCAGAGCCGGCGAGATCGCGTGCGCTCGTCGAGGCCGACGGCGTGCGATTCTCGTCGCAGAAAGAGGATGGCGGAAGCTCCGCCTTTCGGCTCTCTCTCCCTTTGGCGGACTGAGCCTGTGGATAATGGGGGCGGCTGGCCGTAGCCGCTCGCCTGTCATCGGGAAATGCTCATAATCTTCCGCCCTTCGAAACAAGGGGCCGCTCACGGCTGTGCTGAAGCATATCCTAATCTCAGGGCAAGCCGCTGAAAGTAAAAGCTCTCGTCCGCGTGCTTAGTATTAGTACCAAGCAATACCACCACAAGTAATAATCCTATGGTATAAGTACTAGTGTTACCTACGAGACACAGGCGTCGTCTTTCTGCTCGCGATCTATATTAGGTTGTTTCCTTTACGATCGGAGCGCGCTAAAGAAGAAGGGTAGTCGATCAATAGTGAATCAATTATTCACCCGACGGAATTTGCAACGGCGCAGGGGTTCGGCGTCTGCCGAACCCCTTTTTCATGACGATCCGTCGGGCGCCGCAGGTTGCGGCGCCCGTTTTCTTTTGCAGAAGATCATCGTGTAATCTGGAGATAATCGCTCGTGGCGCGTCGCGAAGGCTCGCCCTGCGCTCATATGTTTTCGACAGCGCGATCCGATCATTGGGCCGGATCGCGCTGTCGATACTCGCCTTGCATGCGCGTTTTGATGCGGTTTCCGGCTGAATGCTTCGGCGCGCGCCTTCCTTCTCCCCGCGAGCGGGGAGAAGGAAGGCGGCGAAGGCCGCGCCAGCCGATCCGCCGGAAACCGTATGAGCGATCGAGGAGCCCTGCGGTTCGACCCGATCAGAGGCCCTGCGGACGTCCGGCGATCGACACCAGCAGCTCGCCGTCGCCGAGCAGGCGCTTGGCCACCCGGCGGGCGTCGTCCAGCGTCACCGCGTCGATACGGCCATTGCGCTCGTCGAGATAGGAGGGTGCAAAGCCGTCGAGCTGGAGATTGACCAGCTGGCCGGCGATCTTCGTCGATGTGTCGAAGCGCAGCGCATAGGAGCCGGTCAGATATTTCTTCGCCTTGTCGAGCTCGTCCGCGCTCGGCCCCTCATTGGCGAGATCGGCGAATTGGGCCTGGATCACCTCCAGCGATTCGCGGGCGCGCTCGTTCTTCGTCGCCGCGCCGCCGACCAGCATGGCGCATTTGTCATATTCGTTGAGATGCGAATAGACCGAATAGGCGAGACCACGCTTCTCGCGCACCTCGTTGAACAGGCGCGCCGTGAAGACGCCGCCGCCGAGGATGTGGTTGACCACCACGGCGCCGAAATAATCGGGATCATGCCGCTGCATGCCCGGACGGCCGAAGCGGATCGCCGATTGCGGCACGTCGAGATCGATGATGCGGCGCTCGCCGAGCGCGTGAATGTCGATCTCGGGCACGGGGGTGAGAAGGCTCTGCGCCGGCAGGGCGCCGAAGATCGCGTCCAGCTTGGCGGCGAGCGTCGCCGCGTCTATGGCGCCGACGACGGCGATTTTCAGATCGCTGCGCGTCAGCAGGCGAATCCTCAGCGCGTCGAGATCGTCGCGCGTCAGATTTGCGAGGCTCTCGAGATCGCCGCGCACCGGCCGCCCATAGGGATGGTCGGGGAAGGCGGCCTCGCGGAAGGCTCTAGCGACCAGCGCATCGGGATCGTTGGCGTCGCGCTTCAGCCCGGCGGCGATCTGGCCGCGCACGCGGTCGATCGCCTGTTGCTCGAGCCGCGGCTCGCAGAGCGCGACGCGCAGCAGCTCGAAAGCCTCGTCGCTGTTGCGGGAGAGCGTCTGCATATGGCCGGAGATGGCGTCGCGGTCGCAGCCGAAGCCGAGCCGGATCGCCAGATCCTCTATGGCGAGGTGGAAAGCGCGGGCGTCATAGGGGCCGGCGCCCTCGTCGAGCAGACCGGCGAGCAGCGTCGCGAGACCCGCCTTGCCGGCCGGGTCCTGCGAGGCGCCGCCGCGCATGGCGAATTCGAGCGCGACGAGCGGAACCGCGTAGCTCTCGACGAGCCAGGCTTCGATCCCGCCGGGCGTGACGACGCGCTGAATGGTCTCGGCGCGGCTGCGCGCAGGCGCGATGGCGTGGGCTGTCATTGATTTACGCTCCGATGTCAGGCGGCGAGCACGGCGTCTTTGGCTTCGGCGTCTTTGGCTTCGTCCTGGCCCTCGGATTCGAGGAAGCCGGTGACGGCCCGGCGCTTCTGCAGCCATTTGCGGGCCGCGGCGGCGAGGTCGGCGGCGGAGACGGCGTCGATGCGGTCCGGCCAGGCGGCGACATCCTCCACCGCGAGGCCGGTGGCCAGCGATTCGCCATACCAGCGGGCGAGCGAGACCTGGCTGTCCTGCGCATAGACCGCCTCGGCGACGAGACGATTCTTGGCGCGCTTCAGATCGGCCTCGGCGATCTCGGCGGCGGCGAATTTGTCGATCACCGCGCCGATGGCGTCGTCCAGCTGCTGCAGCGAGACGCCGGGCGCCGGCGTGGCGAACACCCAAAAGCGGGTGTCGTCCAGCGCCGAGCCCATGTAATAGGCCCCGGCGTTGACCGCGAGCTTTTGCTCCACCACGAGAGAATCATACAGCACGCTCGACGGCCCGCCGCCCAGCACATGGCCGAGAACTTCCAGCGTCTCGGCCTCGCCGGGCGCGCCGGTCGTGTAGGACGGCACGAGGAAGACGCGCTCATGCGTCGGCTGCTCGACCTTCTCGTCCGCGAGCGTCACCAGACGATGGGCGCGCGGCTCCGGCTCGCGCGGGCGCTTGCGGCTCGGCGCGTCGTCGCGCGCGGGAATGCGGCCATAGCTCGTCTCGGCGAGCGCGCGCACCGTCTCGAAATCCACGTCGCCGGCGACGATGAGTATGGCGTTCTCCGGCGTGTAGAAGCGACGATAATAATGCAGGGCGTCCTCGCGGCCGAGCGTCTCGATCTCATGGCCCCAGCCGATGATCGGCGTGCCATAGGGGTGATGCGGGAACAGCGCGGCCTGCACCGCCTCGTCGAGCTGGGCGGAAGGGTCGTTCTCGGTGCGCATGCGGCGCTCTTCGAGCACCACCTCGCGCTCCGGCCCCACAATCTCGTCGGAGAGGACCAGATTCGTCATGCGATCGGCCTCGAACTCCATCAGCGTGCCGAGATGCTCCTTGCCGATCCGCTGGAAATAGGCCGTGTAGTCATAGCTGGTGAAGGCGTTCTCCTGGCCGCCGAGCTCCGAGACGAGATTGGAGAACTCGCCCTGCGGATGGGCGTGCGTGCCCTTGAACATCAGATGCTCGAGGAAATGCGCGATTCCCGACTTGCCGAGCGGATCGTCGGCGGAGCCGTTGCGATACCAGACCATATGGGTGACGACCGGCGCGCGGCGGTCGGCGATGACGACGATCTCCATTCCATTGGCGAGGCGCGAATGGACGACCCCGGCGGCGGCGCTCTCGCTTTTGGCGGCTCCGGCGCGCGCGTCGATCTTGGCGGAGGCGGGGCTGGCGGCGTGATCGGCCGCGATCGCCTCGGCCCCCGGCTGTGTCATCGGCATGATAATCTTTCCTCGCTATAGCGCGTCCGGCGCTCGGGCGTGTGCTGAACGGCCAGAAACGGTCCGACCGAACCTCGGCCCGGCCAAGAGAATTCGGCGCCAGTTCGGCCGTGGGCTTTCCCCCGGACGCTTCGACGGAAGCATTCGATCTATATAAGCGTGAATGCGAGGCATGTCAGGCGCCGCGCGCGAGAGCGCGGCGCATCGCTTTGTCGATGAATGGCGAGCAGGCTGTGTGACGACTATACCCGTTGTGAGGGCGTCGTCGGACGCTCCGCGCCAGCGTTGCCGCAGCTGAAGCTCTCATGGCATCATCTTCCCCTCGAATCGTCAAAATTCGACGGCGCGGCGGCCAATGCGCCGTGACCGAAGCGCCGCAAGGGGGGATCGCATGGCTTTCACACGACGTTCTTTTCTGGCCGGTCTCGCGGCCTGCCCGTTCTGCGCCGCCGCGGCCCGCGCCGAGGGGGCGCATTGGACCTATGACGATGCGCAGCATTGGGGCGCGCATGACGAGGCGGCGAAGGCCTGCACGCTGGGCGCGGAACAATCGCCGATCGACCTCGCCGATGCGGTGAAAGCCGACATTCGCCCGCCCAAGCTCGGCTGGAAGCCGCAGGCTTTCGAGATCGTCAACAATGGCCATACGATCCAGGCCAACGCCGCTGCCGGGAGCGGCGTCGCCGAGCTCGACGGACGCAAGTTCGAGCTGAAACAGTTCCATTTCCACACGCCGAGCGAGCACGCCCTCGGCGGCAAGCGCCTCGCGATGGAGGCGCATTTCGTCCACGCCGGCGACAATGGCGATCTTCTGGTGGTCGGCTCCTTCCTCGTCGCCGGCGCGCCCAATAAGGCGCTATCCGCGCTGATGGCCGCCGCGCCGAAGGAGGAGGGCAAAGCTGCGCTGAAGGCTCCGGTCGACGCCTCCGCTCTGCTGCCGAAGGGAAAGAAATTCTTCCGCTACGAGGGCTCGCTGACCACGCCGCCCTGTTCGGAGGTGGTGCATTGGAATGTCTTCGCCGAGCCAGTGGCCGTGGCGAAGGCGGACATAGACGCCTTCAAGACGCTGTTCCCGATGAACGCCCGCCCGCTGCAGCCGACGCATCGCCGCATCGTGCTGAGCGGCGGCTGAGCGGTGGGGCGCTGGATCGGCGGCTCAGGAGCCGCCGAAAAGGCTGCCGATCATGCCGATCGGATTGGTCCAGCCCGGCTTTTCCTCTGCTTCCTTCACGCCTTTGCCGCCCGCCACCTTCTGGCGATAGGCCTGCGGCGGCTCGGTCAGATAGGAGCGGGTCGAGGCCTCGCCGGCGCCGCGCGTCTTCGGGCCGGTAGCGGCGCCCGGCTCGTCCGCGTCTGTGGCGATGGTGCAATGGCCGTCCGAGGCGGCGACGAGGCATTTGCGCGGGCCGTCATGCTCGCCATTCTTGGAGCCGGCGACATTGGGATTCTCGTTGAGGCCCGGCTGGCGCGCGGGAGCCGGCGCGCCTTTGCGGCGCGCGATCTCCTGATCCACCGGCCAGGAGGCGGGGCGCTCGGTCTCCGCCTGCGGCGAGGGGAGCCCCTGTCGATTGGGCGGCACGACCAGCTTGGGATGCTCGCGGAAGACGATCTTCTGGCTCTCGTCCTCGTCGGAATAGACGCCGATGAAGCCGAGCACCGAGGTGAGCGTCGATTTGTCGTCATAGGCCGCGGCCGGGACGACGCCCGTTCCGCCGAGAAACACGAGCGCGAGCCCGACGCATGCCGGCGTAAGACGCAGAGAGGCTGTCGCCCGTTTCATCGCCCAGATCTCCTCCCATGGGCGCGGCCCCGTCCGAGCGCGCGCGATTCCCAAAGAGCCGAATTGTTACGGCCAGCTTAACGGCATTTTAGAGGCGTGTGAGGCTCCGGGCCAGCCGAAATCGTCGCGAGAGCGTTTCCAGCCGAAGTGGGCGCCGGTTCGGCGTTGGAAACGCGTCAAAACAAAAATCCGAGAGCTTCATTGAAATACAGAAAGCCTCTCGGGGCTATCCGGCGGCAGGCGTCGGCCGCGCGGCGCCAGTGCGAAAGCTCTCCAGCAGCAGCAGGACGACGCCGAGAAAAATCGCCGCGTCGGCGACATTGAACACGTAATTGGCCAGCGGCCCCACCGGCAGGGAGGTGTGGAAGAAGAAGAAATCCGCCACCGCGCCGCGCGTCAGCCGATCCGCGACATTGCCGAGCGCCCCGCCCACCACCAGGCCGAGCGCCGCCGCGGTGAGCCGCCGCGGCGCCCGCCATAGCCAGTAGCCGAGGCAGCCGACGATCGACAATTGAAAGGCGACGAGCAGCGCCCGCGTCGGCTCTGTCTGCGAGGAGAGCAGCGAATAGGAGACGCCGAAATTCCACGACAGCACGAGATCGAGAAAGGAAGTGAGCCGGATCGGTTGGCGCAGGCCGATGTCGAAGACATGCAGCATCCAGAATTTATGCGCCTGATCCAGCGCCAGAGCGAGAACCACCGCCACGAGGCCGAAGGCGCGAGGGGCGGAGAACCAGGGGCGATAGACCAAGGCGCTTCCTCTCATTTCGACGAAATGGTCACGCCCGAGGCGGCGATGAAGGGATAGACGCAATCGCCGAAATTCACGACCTCTTTCGAGACGGCGTGAATATCTTGCAGCAATTGTTGGAAATTCCCGCTCACCATGGTCTCGCTCGAGGCGTGCCGCACCTCGCCGTCCTCGATATAGAACGAGTTTTTGGCGATTCCAGAAAAATCCAGATTGTCATTGGGCGCGCCGCCCGAGAAGCGGGAGAACAGAATGCCGCGCTTCACCCCGGCGATCATATCGGCGAGGCTCGTCTCTCCCGGCCGCACGCGGCTGTTGCGCACGCCCGCCGTCTGCGGCAGACCGAGCTTGCGCGAGAAGAAATAGCCGATGAGGAAATCCTTCAGCACGCCATCCTCGATGATCGGCAGATCGCGCGTCGGCACGCCGAATTCGTCGAAATCCGAGCCGTCCACGAAATCCGCGGAGCGCGGGGCGTTGTCGAGCGAGAACAAAGGGCTGGCGATACGCTCGCCGCGCTTGTCCTTGAACGGCGAGGAGCCGGCGAGCAGGGCGGGGCCGGAGAGCGCGCCCGCGATGGAGGGCAGCAGCCCGGTGAGGCAATGCGGCGTGACGATCACATCGCCGACGAATTTTCCCGTGACCGGCCGGCGCTCCAGCGAGCGCTCGCATTCCGCCATCAGCCGCCCGACGCCGGCGGCGTCATAGAGCGAGGCGAAGGGCGTGAAGGACCTTCCCCCCGCCGCGTTGAAAGATGTGGTGAGCGTCCCGTCCTTGGCCATGAACATGGCGCGAAAGCCGTGACCACCGCGCCGCTCGCGCTGGCGCAGGCCGCCCGAATTGGCGAATTCGGTCTCATGGTCGGTGAAAGTGTAGAGGCAGTCGCGCAGCCGCAGCAGCGGATGGCGCGAGGGCAGGCTCGCCAGAAACTCATCGACCTGCGCGCGCATGGCGGCGCGGTCCGGCTCCGAAGGGCCGTGATCGCCGGGCGGCAGCGAGGGCGCCGCGGCGATGTCGTTCGCGGGATCGGCGACGCCCGCTTCGGCCGCCGTGGCCGCGGCGGCGATCGCAGCCTCGACCTCCTCCGGCCGGCGGCCGTTGAGCGTCGCGCCGCCGCGCTTGCCGTCGCGGAACACGGTGATCATCGTCGTCTCATTCTCGGTGGAGCGCACGAGATCGACGCTGCGATGATCGAATTCGATCTCGAAATAGCGCGTGCGGCTGCTCAGCGCCTGCGCGGCTGTGGCGCCGGCCGCTTTCGCTCGCGCGAGAATCTGGTCGAGAAAATCATCCGTCGGCGCGCTCATCCGCGTCCTCCCAGAGTGACGCGGCATTTGATCGACGGGCCGCCCATGCCGACGGCGATCACCTGCTTCTTGCCGCACCAGCCGCCGCCCGCCGACCAGTGGAAATCATCGCCGACATGGGTGACGCTCTTCAGCATGTCGAAGGCGACGCCGGAGATGGTGGTGTCGCGAATGGCGCGGCCGAGCTTGCCGTCGCGAATCTCATAGCCGCAATTGACGCCGAACATGAATTCGCTCGTCGCGTCCGCCTGGCCATTGGTCGAGCGCTTCAGATAATAGCCGCGCTCGATCGCGCCGATCATGTCGGAGAGCTTGTCGTTTCCCTTGGCGATGCAGGTATTGCGCATGCGCACCAGCGGCTCGTCCTGAAAGGAGAAAGCGCGCGCGTTGCCGGCGGGCTCCGCGCCCAGCATTTGCGCGGTGCGCTTATTGTGCAGAAAGTTTTTCAGCACGCCATTCTCGATGATGGCGACGTCGCGGCACGGCGTGCCTTCGTCATCGACATGAATGGCGAAGGAGGATTTGCCGTCCGGCCCGCGTCCGCCATAATCGCCGAGCGTGATCTTCTCGCTCGCCACCAGCTCGCCGAGATGGTCGCCGGCGACCGAGCCCGCGAGCACGAGATCGGCCTCGCAAGTATGGCCGATCGCCTCATGGGCGAGAATGCCGGCGAGCGCGGAATCGAGCACGACGTCGTGATCGCCGGCCTCGCATTGGCCGCCCTCGGCCTTGCGCCGCAAATTCTCGTGCAGATCCTCGAGCCAGGGCGCGAGCGTCGCCTCGTCGAAGGATTGATCCTCTATCTCGCCGAAGCCGCCGAGAATGTCATAGAGCTCGACGATTCCGTCATTGGCGGCGACGCTCATGGAGACGACGAGCGCCGCGCGCGGCACGAAGGAATAGGTCGCCGCGCCGTCGCTATTGGCGAGAATCTTCTCGCTCGCATGGCTGGACAGCGAAATATCGACATTGACGAGGCCCGGATAGCGGGCGCGGATCGCCTCGTCGAGCCGCCGCACGATATCGACGCGCTGCTCGGCCGAGAGCGGCGCGCGCGTGCTGCGATAATCATAGCTTCCGCTTCCGGCCGCGGTGGAGAGCGCGCCGCTCGCGGCGTGGCCGCCGGCGAATTCGGCATTGTCCTTGGCGGTGGCGATAACGGCGGAGAGGCTGGCCTCGTCATCGGCGGGCGCGGCGGCGAAGCCGAAGGCGCCGTTGCGATAGAGCCGAGCGGAGACGCCGCTGTCGCGCGAGCGTCCATTGGCGAGCAGCACGCCTTTGCGCATCATGATGCGGGAGGAATGATTGGCGTGCCAGCGTAATTCCCCATAGGCGGGCAATTGCGCCGCGCGCGCGACGAGCCGGTCGAGCATGTTCGCGGCCTTTCGGGTGAAATGAGCTTCTGGCGGCAATATAGCGGAACGAGGCCGCGAGTGGAATGACGGCCTATCGGCCGCGGTCTCGGACCATCATTTGCGAATAGCGGCGCCCCGTCAATATTCCCATTCGACGCCGACGCCCAAAGACGATTTGCCGTCGACCTTGGTTTCGCCCTTCACGCGGACATTCTTGGTGACGTCCACGCCGACGCTGACGGCGGTCTGCTCCGGCTTGGCGCCCGTGCGCACGCCCACGCTGATATTGTCGGAGATATAGCGCGAGGCGCCGACCGTCGGCCCGCTGGACCCGCCGGCCTCGAGATCGAGCGAGTCGACGCCGAGCGCCTTGCGCATTTTCTCGAAAGCGTCGACGCCGGTTCCGGCGCCGGAGAATTGCGCGAGAGCCGTGGCGAGCTGCACCGCCTGAAAGGCCGACAGCGAGCCCGACGCCTTGGCGAAGAGCAGGCGCGAGAGCACCTCGTCCTGCGGCAGCTCCGGCGAGGAGGAGAAGGAGAAATTCGGCAGCGAGGCGGGGCCGGAGACGCCGATCTTGGCGGTCACGTCGCTGGCCGTCGTCTCGGCGGTGAAATCGAGCTGCGGAACGAGGCCGCCCGCGAAGCTCAATTTTCCGCGCGTGAGATCGATGCGCTGGGTCAGCAATTGCAGCTTGCCGCGGCGCAGATCGAAAGCCCCATTGACGGCGGGCTTTTGGATCGTGCCATTCAGCTTCAGCTCGCCGCCGAATTCTGCGTCTATGCCGCGTCCGCGCACGAAGATGCGATTGGGCGCGGCGAGCGCGAGATCGATCGTCGCGTCGAAGGGCGAATGCTTGGCGGCGCGCGCTTTCTCCTTGGCCTCCAGCGCCAGCATCTCTTTGGCGAAAGCGCGCGGCGAAATATGCACCGCGCCGCGCGGCGCCTGAAAGGAGGCGGGCAGGCGATCGGGAACATTCACCTCCATCGTCGTCAGCGTCACGCGGCCGGAGACCTTCGGCGAACGGGCGAGCGGGCCGCCTATGTCGAGATCGAGATCGGCGGTGGCGGAGACGAGATCGCTGCTGACGAGCTGCGCATTCTTGGCCTTGATGCGAATGGCGCCGGGCATGCCAGCCTGCGGCTCGACGGCGATATTGCCGGTCGCGGCGATCTGCCCGCCATTTTTGGTCAGCGCCGTCAGGCGCGTGATGGCGATCTCGCGTCCGTGGCCGTCGAGCTTGGCGTCTATGTGATCGAGATAGACGCCGTTCAGCGGATCGGCGAAGGAGCCGTTCGCGAGCGTCACGCCGCCTTCGATCGCCGGCGCGGCGAGCGAGCCGGCGATGCGCAGATCGACATTGGCCTTGCCGCGCAGGCTCTGGCCATTGACGGAGAGCGCCGTGTCGGCGAGCTTGGCGTCCGCCTCGCCCTTCACTCGCAAATCCAGCGCGCCGGCGGCGTCGATCGGCGCCGAGCCCGTGATGGCGAAGCGCCCACCGGCGCCGAGCGCGATATTCGCGTCGAGGCTCGTGCGCGCGCCGGCGAGTCCGCCACGCGCATCTATGTCCAGCGGCGGCAGGCCATTGCTGCGCAATTGCGGGGCGGAGAGCTTGGCGATCTTGATCTTCCAATCGCCGCTCGGCGCTTTCTTGTCGCCGGTGATGCGCGCCTCGGCGTCCAACGCGCCCTCGAGCGCGAGGCTGGCGTCGGCGATGGACGCGATGGAGAGCGGCACGCTCCGCGCTCGCGCGGTGAGATCGAGCCGCTCGCCGATGGTTCCGTCTATGTCGAGCCGGCCTGCGCCGACAGCGAGGGCGACGCCTTTCAGCTCCACCGCGCCGCCGCCGAGGGTGACGCTCGCCGGAGCGGCGAGGGCGATGCGCTTGCCGGCGCGTTGCGCCGAGAGCAACTGAATGTCGAGCCGCGTCTTTTCGCCCGGCGTCAGCGCGGCGCGGCTCGCAATGGCGAAGCCTTCCGCATCCACGGTCAGGTCGAGCTCCGTGGCGGCGCCGGCGGGCGTGGCGGTGAGGCGGGCTTTGGAAATGGTCTTGCCGCCGACATGGAGCGCGTCCACGGCGATGTTTCCGTCGAGCGCCGGTCGGCGCAGCAGATCATGGCCGGAGAGTTTCGCGCTGAGCTTCTCGATCGCGGCGTCGGCGGCGCGGATGCGCGTACCCTGCGCGTCGATCGATATGTTCTGCGCGCCTCGAGCGGCGTCGAGGATGATGTCGGCCTTCAGCGCGCCGGAGAGCTTGCGCAGAGCGAGCGCCGAGAGATCGTCGAGATCGGGCGCGACCAGAGAGAGCCGCCCGCTGGCGAGGCTTTGCGCATCGAGCGTGAGCGCGCCGTGGAGCGCCGCGCGGCCGACGGAAAGATCGAGATTGTCGATCGTCCATCCGGCGTCCTTGCGCGCGTTCAGCTTGCCGCGCGCGGGGCTGCCGTCTATGGCGCCGTCCAGCGTCGCGGTCGCGGCGAGCGCGCCGGTGAGATCGCGCGCGGCGCCATGCAGCGCGAGCTTTTGAATCGCATGGCCGTCGAGATGCGCGCCTTCCAGCAGCGCCTCGAAATCGGCGTTGGGCTTGTCGGCGGAGCCGGTCGCCTTCACCGAGATTTCTGCGCGGCCGGAGAGGCGCGGATCGGCGGGTTTCAGATCGGCGATCGTGACCTTCGCGCCGACGTCGAGCGCTTCGCGCATCGCGGCGCCGTCGATCTTCGCGGAAACATGTTCGCCGCGCAGCGAAAGGCCTTCGAAGCGCAGCCCGCCGCCGGGAAGCGACGCGACGGCGCCGCCGAGCGCGAGACGTTTGCCGAGCAGCTTCTCGAGCGCAGGCGCGGAGAGCGCCGGGGCGGCGAGCGTTCCGCTCAGAATCGCGCTGATGCGCTCATCCTTTGGAACGCCCTTCAGCGCAATGGCGAGATCGAGCGGGCGCAACGCATCTTCGGCGCTCGCGCGGCTGCGGATGGCGATATCGCCCTCGAGCGCGCCATCGTCGCGCAGAGTGGCGGCGCCGGCGAGCTGCGTTACGCCGTCGAGCAGCGGAACTGCGGCCGGCGGCAGCAGCGGGGCGAGGCGGACGCCCATGTCGAAATCGAGCCGCCGCGCCGCATCCTTGTGAATGATGCGCGCCGCGCCTTCGGCGCCGATCTTCTCTCCAGCCTTGGCGGCGAGATGCGCGGCGAAATCGTCGAGCGTTCCTTCGCCGGTCAGCGAAATATCGACGGGCGGCAGGCCGGGCAGAGCGGCGAGGCGGGCGATGGCCCCGCCCTCCGGCTCCTGCGCCGTAAGGGCGAGCGTGATCTTTTGGCCGCCCGCCGCGACATCGGCTTTCGCCGTAATGGCGCCCGGCGCGTCGAGCCGGCGAATGTCGAGCGAAACATGCGCGCCTTTGTCGAGCGCCGCCTCGCCGGTCGCGGTGAATTTCGCCGCGGTTCCGAGAACGGGCGCGCCGAGCGACAGTGTTTCCAGCGCCAATCGGCCGAGGCGTATGCGCACAGGCAGATCGGGGAGCGAGAAGCCGCCGCCGCTCTTTTGCGTCGTCGCCGCAGCGCGCGAGGGCGCCGGGAGGCGGGCGATATCGATCGCGCCAATGGCGAGCTTCTCTATATCGAGGCGCAGCGAGAAGAGCGCGGAAGGCGACCAGTCCAGGGTGATCTGGTCGATCTTCAGATAGGGGCCGTCCCTATCGGCGATGGAGATATCGCGCAGCAGCGGATGCGCCGACAGCGGGTCCTCGAAGGCGCCTATGTCGATCTTCATATCGGGCGAGGAGGCGGCGCGCGAGACGAGATCGGCGAGGAAGCTCTTGCCCTCGCGCGTCTGTATCCGCAGCGTGAGCGTTCCAGCGACGGCGAGCAGCAGCAGCGCGCCGAAGGCATAGGCGAGAATGCGGCGAAAGCCCATCAGAACGACTCCCCGACGCCGATGAAGATCGCGAATTTATTCTCGCCGGGACGCCGTCCGAGCGGCGTCGCCACATCGAGGCGCACCGGGCCTATCCCTGTGTAATAGCGCAGGCCTATGCCGACGGAGGAGCGCATGGACGATTGGAAGTCGGGGAATGGCGACGAAAAGGCGGAGCCTATGTCGTAAAAGGGAACCACGCCGATATCGCGCGTCACCTTTATGCGCGCCTCGGCCGAGCCTTCGAGCAGGCTGCGTCCGCCGACCGGAAAGCCGAGTCCGGCGTCCGGGCTCAGCGAGCGATAGCGATAGCCGCGCACCGAGCCGCCGCCGCCAGCGAAGAAGCGATGGCTCGCCGGAATATTCTCTATGCTCGCGCCGACGATGGAGCCCGCCGCCATGCGGCCGGCGAGCACATACCAGCCATCCTCGTCCAGCGATTTGTAGCCGGTGATCTGCGTCTTCGATTGCACCATGCCGACGCTGTCGCCGAAGGCCTTCACATAAGGCGTGACATTGGCGATGGCGCGAAAGCCGTTGGTCGGCGCGAGGAGATCGTCGGTTCCGTCGTAATTGGCCGAGAGCGGAAAGCCGAGCAGCGAATAATCATGCGGGCCGAAAGCGTCGAACGTATGCCCGCGCTCGAATTCGAGCCCCGCCTGCACGGACGCCGTGTCGCTGAAGCGATGGCGGATCGCCGCCGTGGCGTTTCCGAACGCTGCCCCGTAATAGTCGGTCCTCTCGCGCACGAAGCTCATATCGAGCAGCAGATCGTTGCGCGAGCCGAACAGAGCAGGTTTCACGAAGCTCGCCTTGGCGCGGCCGATGACGTCTCTCAGGCGGATCGAGGAGAGGCCCTTGTAGCTCGCCGCGCCGCCGAAGGGGGCGAGGCCGCCTTCGACATCGAAGCGCAGCCGCTCGGCGCCGCCGAAGAGATTGCGATCGGTCCAATAGGCGCGCAGGCCCGGCCCATCGACATTGGAGAAGAAGGCGTCCGCGCCCACCGCATGTGGCTTGCGCTCGCTGGTCTGCACGAGGATCGGCAGATTGCCATTGGCGTCGAGCTTGTCGCCATCCTCCGCCTTCACCGAGCCGACGGCCTCGAGGCGGCCGATGGATCTGCGCAGCTCGGCGAGCTTCTTCGGACTATAGGTCTCGCCCTGCTCGAGATAGATGTAGGAACGAATGACGTCCGGATCTATGCCCGGCGAGCCGCTGGTCCTCACTTCGCCTATGCCGGCGCGCGGGCCGGGATCGATCGTCACGACGACATCCATCGCCTTTTCGGGGTGGATGATCGTCGGCTTCGCGGTCGCCACTTTGGCGAGCGGATAGGAATTGGCGCGCAGCGCGTCGACCCAGGCGGTCTGCATGGATTGCAGGGCGGCGGCGCGCGCCGGCTCGTCCTTGTTGCGCTCCAGCGATTTTTTGGAGAGCAGCGCTTCGTCGAGCGGCTTGCCGCTGCGGGCGTCGAGAAGCGCGACATTGCGCAAATGGAACAGCGGGCCGGGGACGATCTCTATGCGGATGGGCGCCAGCGCCTGGCCGCGCAGCCGCTCGGCTGCGGCGGCGGCGACATCGGCGCCATGGCCGTCCGGCCGCACCGGGACGCCGGCGACTGTCGCCTTAATTTCCGCGTCATAATAGCCGCTCGCCCATAGCGCCTCGGCGAGGCGCGGAAAATCGGCGACCACGCGCCGCGCGAGGCCGGCGCCGGTCGGCGGCGCCTGCAGCCGCAGCCGCCATGTGTTGGAGGCGTCCTGAAGATTGCGCGCGAGGCCCTCCGCCTCGTCGAGGCCGCCGAATTCCAGAGTGTAGGGCAGCGCGTCGCGGCTCGGCTCCGGCGTCTCCTCGGCGGCGCCGAAGAGGCCGAAAAAATCGAATGCGCGGGCGGAGGAGGCGGCTTCCAGGCCGCCGAACGCCAAGAGCGCCGTCACGCCCAGAAAACGCTTCACGTATTTCACTTCGCCAACGACCCGAACCGAGGATTGCCGCACCATAAGCGCAGCCTTGCAAGCGGTCCATCGCGTTAAGCTTAACAGCGCAACCTATGGTTAAGTAAGCCTTACCTCCCGCCGACGCGCGTCGCTATCGGGTTCACATATTGCGTATGCTACGCCGTCATGGCCGGGCTTGTCCCGGCCATCCACGCCAAGCCACTGAGAAACCGAATGAAAGCGTCCGCTATCGACGGATTTGATCTCGCGATTGGCGCCACCGTAGCTTCGGTGCCACACCAAATTTCTAAGACGCCTCGGCGTCCGGGCGTGGATGGCCGGGACAAGCCCGGCCATGACGTCGCGGGGGCGAGGGCGACGCGCGCCGGCGGGGCTCTGGTCGCGTCGGCGGCGGGGGGCGGGTTCAGAATTTGAAGCCGACCTTGGCCAGCACGGTGCGCGGCGCGCCCGGGTAATAAATGCCGTTGGCCGACGTCTGCTGATAATAGCCGCTGCTGATCTGGCCGATATAGGCGGTGTCGAACATATTCATGCAGGTGACGCTGGCGGTGATCGTTCCCCAGTCGATCTTGTGCTCGTATTTCACGGTGAGATCGAATGTGGAATAGCCGGCGAGCGGCTGATAGCCGGATGTGTCGCCCGCGCGCGAGCCGACGATATGCAGGATCGGCGTGATGGTGAATTCCTCTATGCGCAGATCGCCGCCGATCGTCGAGATGAAATAGGGCACGTCCGGCAATTGCTTGCCCTTCACCCGCGTCGACCAATAATTGGCCGCGGAGGCGCCGGGCAGCAGCGGCAGGTCTTCGACGAATTCGGCGCGCTGATAGCCGAGCGAAGCGAAGAGAGAGACGCTCTCGAGCGGGGAATAATGGACGACGGCCTGCGCGCCGTAATTCTGGCTCTCGCCGACATTGGCGCCATATTGCGTGCCTATGCCGGGATCGTAAGAGACGAGCTTATTGTGGTTACGCGAGTAATAGACGGTCGGCTCCACATAGCCCGAGCCATAGGCGCCGTCGAAGGACCAGCGCAGGCCGAGATCGAGCTGCGTCGAGGTCTCCGGCTTCATCGAATGCCAGAATTGATCGGCGGTGATTCCCTTGGCGAGGAAGGTCGCCGAATTCTGCTGGAACACCGGCCAGGCGTCATAGCCCGGTCCGCCATAGCCGCCGCCGCCGCTGAATTTCAGCAATAGATCGTCGGTCAGCCGATAGGTGAGCGCGCCGAAGGGCAGAAAAGTGCCGATGGTGAAGGGCTTGACGCTGCGATTGGCGATGACGCCGGAGGAGAGCGCCAGCGCCGTGTCATAGGGCACATCGCCTATGCCGGTCGAATTATAGGCGTCTATGCCCGCCATGCGTTCCCAAATATAGCGCGCGCCCGCCTCCACATGCAGCGGACCGAAGTCGCGGCTCGCGATTCCATAGGCGGAATCGAACACATGCGGCGCGGTCTGCTTGCCGAGGATCGCCCAGCTCGGATTGATGAGGCCGCCGCCCGCATTGGGGGCGAAGACTTCCCAGGCCGTCGGCGGTCCGGGGGGATTTTGCACGCCATGCCAGAAGCCGAGCTTGGCGTCCGTATCCAGCACGCGCGTCTGCAATTCGCTCACCACGCCCCACATGTCGTGGTCGATGATCCATTTGCGGATGCGGCCATTGGCCTGACCGTCGAGATAATAGCCGTCCTCGCGGAAATAATAGGGCTTGAAGACGAAGCGCGTCGTCTTGTCGACCTCTATCGCGATATCGCCGAATGCGGTCCAAGAGTCGAAATGCTGGAGATTATAGCCGTAGTAATTGATCTGGCTGGCCGTCGTCGGGCCTGGATAGGCGGCGAAATCATAGCGGCGGAAGGCGCCGAGATTGCTCGCCTGCTGATAATTCAGTCCCTGATAGCTGTGCTGGTCGAAGCTGCTCTTGGCGACGAAGAATTTCGCCTCCAGCCCATCGACGGGCTTGGTGTCTATGCCGACCGCGAAGCCGGATTTGCCCTGCGGGTCCTTGCCGGAGCCGCGCCATTTGTCGGCGTCGGTGAAGGAGCCGGAGACAAAGAGCTTGGTCGTGCCGTTCAAAATCTCGCCCGAGTCGATGCGGGCGAAAGTGCGCAGAAAGGAGAAGGATCCGACGCTTTGCGAAATCTCGCCGCCGAATTTCTCCGCCGGCCAGCGCAGGCGGCTGTCGAAGCTGCCGCCGACGGTGAAATAGGAGGTCACATCGGAGGGCATTGGACCCTGCCGCAGCACGATCTTGCTCAGATTCTCATTGTCGATGAGCCAAGTGACGCCGGGGCCGGGATTGATGCCGGAGAGCGGCAGTCCCTCCACCGTGCCGATGCTGTTGCCGTGCTGGCTGACCTCGCCGCGAATGCGCAGGCCTTTGTTGCCGCCGGGAAGATTGGCGAGGCCGTAGGGATCGATGGCCGGCGCATCGACGGAGGGCAGCCAGGAGATGCCGCGGATCGGGTTGGAGCCGCCGCCGCCGCTGGCGAGATCGAGCCCGCGCGCATCCGCGGCATAGGCGGTCGAGCTATCGGAGGCCGAGCCGAGAATGGAGCTCTCGGGCTTTTTCTTCGGCGCGGCGGGCGCCGGGCCGATCGAGATTTCCGGCAGCGGGGTGAAGCTCTGCGCGCCGGCGCCATGGGCGGCGCCGAGCAGCGCGGCCAAGGACGCGCCGCCGAGAAGAAGGGAGGAGCCGCGTCTCTTGCGCGCGAACATCGTCATTGCTGTCAGCCTTTCACCGCCCTCGGCCGACGCGCCGCTCGCCCGCCGCTCGATTCGTGATGTAACGCAATTACGTAAATAGGCGTGAGCGTGGCGGCAAGTCTATTATATCGGCAAAGCGATGCATATGACGCCATCTATCGCGATATAGAATATATGTATTTCCTTCGCTATCGAGATTTCCGCGACAGCGCGGCGTCGGCCGTTTCTCCCGTCGCCGCCTCCCACATGCCCTCGCCGATGCGGCGCAAGGGCAGGACGGCGCGGCCGGCCGCGAGCTGCGGTCGCAGCCGGCCATGTGTGTCGATCCAATCGTCGGGCGCGGGCGCCTCGGCGTCCGTCTCCAGCGAGACGAGGAAAATGCCGAGCGCTCTCAGCTCTCGCGCCTGCACGGCGCGGTCGAGCCGGCGCAGCCCGCCGAATTCGAGCCAGCGCCCGGACCATCCGCGCGCCGTCAGTCCCACCGCCGCCGCCGCGCCGATGAGGCCGCGGCCCCCACGCAGGGCGGCGACGCGCAGACCTTCGATCAAAGGTGGCAGCTCCTCGGGGCGAATCTCGCGCCGGCTGGCGGCGCGGCCGAAGTCGATGAGCGCTTCCGCCTCTGCGCCGGCCACGACGATTCCCGGCGCGCTGGAGGGCGCCGCATTGGCTTCCACATAGGCGGCGGCCTGGGCGAGCAGAAAATCCGCCGCATCGGCGCGCTCGCTCTCGACGACGAGGCAGGAGGCCTTGTTATTGGTCGTCGCCGTCACGCCGGAAAACAGAATATGGCCGACCGAGCCGATGAAGCGCGTCTCGCTCGCGAGCGTGTCGCCGAATTCGCGCGCCAGCCGCGCCGTGCTGGCCGCCCAGCCGGCGCCGTCTGTGTCGTCTATGCCGATGAGGAGGCGCATCAGTCGGCGACCTCGGCGTCGCGCGGGCGCTTGCCTATGGCGATGAGGCGGCCGTCTTTCTCCTCCACCGGCGCGACGGCGCGCCCACCCCAGAGCCGCGGCGACAGCCAGCCGCCCGTATGAATCAGCGCCTCTGGATCGAGCGCGCGCGCATATTTGTCGATCGCGGCCGCTTCTATGCCGGCCTCGGCCAGCGCCGCCACAGAGATCGGATCGGGCAGGCGGCGCAGCCTTCCATATTCCAGAAAGCGGCCGCACCAGCCATAGGCGGAGAGGCCGACGGCGGCCAGCGCGCCGATGATTCCGTCATTGGTTCCGCCGAGGCCGAGCAGCTCGACGCCGGCGCGGGCGGCCACCGCTCTCGCATGATCCTGCGTCTCGATCTCATGCGTGCAGGAGAGGCCGAATGCGATGATCTCGGAAAGATCGTCGGTCTCCCGCGCGATGCAGAGGCCAGGGTCGGAGCCGTCGCTGGCCAGCTCGGCGATATGGGCGATGGCGCGGGCGGTGAGGGAAGGGATCAGCGCCTCGTCCTCTATCTCCACCACGGCGCAGGCCGGGCTGTTGTGCGAGGTGAAGGGAATGCGCGGATCGACGAGCAATTGATGGCGCAGCGCGCCCCAGAGCCGCGCGCCTTCCGGGAGCTTGCGCTCGAACATGCGCACCAGCCGCCCGGTGCCGATCTTCGCTCCGGCGACGTCGGTGTCGTCGAAGCCCATATAGAGCTTCATCCTTCGGCCCTTCCATTCCGCCCGGCGATGGGCGCGAGCCGCCGCGCGCCGAAAGGATCGTCGAACACCGCCACCTCGACGCCATAGAGGCGCGAGATGCGCTCCGCCGTCACCACCGCCTGCGGCGCGCCATCGGCCTCTATGCGGCCCTCGTTCAATATGGCGATGCGCGTCGCCAGCTGCATCGCATGTTCGGGATGATGTGTGCTGACCAGCACGCCATGGCCGTCGGCGGTAAGATCGGACAAATGCCGCATCAGCCGCAGCTGATAGCCATAGTCGAGCCCCGTCGCCGGCTCGTCCATCACCAAAAGGCGCGCGCCTTGCGCCAGCGCGCGGGCGATGAGCGTGAGCTGCCGCTCGCCGCCGGAAATCTCCGTATAGGGCCGGTCGATCAGCCGCTCCATGCCGAGCCGGGCGATGACGCTTTCGACGATCTCGCGATCCTCGGCGCGGGGCGCGCGCAACAGACCCGTCTCCGGCAGGCGGCCGAGCGTGACCACCTCGCGCACCGTATAGGGAAAAGGCGTGACATGTCCCTGCGGCACATAGGCGACGCGCTTGGCGATCTCGCGTCGCGAAAAGGAAGCGAGCGGGAGGCCGTCGAGCCGAACCTCGCCGCTGCTCGCAGTGAGAAAGCCGAGCAGCAGGCGGAACAATGTGCTCTTGCCCGCGCCATTGGCGCCGAGCAAAGCGACGATCTCCCCGGTCCCGAAGCCGAGCGTCGCGCCCTCGAGCACGCGCCGCTTGCCGCGCGAAAAATGCAGATCGACGCCGCGCAGCTGCGCGGTCGCAGACGGCGCTCTCACGATGCGGCCTCTCGGCGATGCGGGAGAGGGGACAGGCGTCGCGCCTCTTCGAGACGGCGCGCGCGCCTATCGCTGGCGCCCCCTCTCCCGCGCTGCGGGCGAGCGTCGAGGAGGGGGGGCTCCACCGCCCTCCGCCTCACGCCCAGGCCCTCCGCGCCCGGCCGAGCACGAGGATGAAAGCCGGTATGCCGAGCAATTCGGTGACGACGCCGATCGGTATCTCAGCGCGGGTGATGTTGCGGGCCACGCAATCGGCGGCGATGAGAAAGGTCGCGCCCAGCAGCGCGCTCGCCGGCAGCAGCCGGCTGTTGGTCGGCCCTATGGCGAGCCGCGCCACATGCGGCACGACCAGCCCGACCCAGCCGATCATGCCGGCGAGCGAGACGGACAGCGAGGAGACCAGAGTCGCCGCGATGATGACGCCATAGCGCGTCGCATGCACCGGCACGCCGAGCGAGCGCGCCTCGTCATCGCCCATAGAGAGCGCATCCAGCGCGCGGCCCGCCGCCGCCAGAGCGCCGACGCCGGCGAGGATGGGCAGAGCGGCGCCGCGCAATTGCTTCAGATCGACGGCGCCGAGGCTCCCCATCATCCAATAGACGATCGCGGGCAGCTGATCGTAAGGATCGGCGGCATATTTGACGAGCGACAGCGCCGAGGTGAACAGCGCGCCGGAGATCATGCCGCCGAGCACGAGAGTCACCATGGAGGCGGCGCCGAAGAGATTGGCGACGATGACGCCGACGCCGACGGCGACCAACCCCATGGCGAAAGCGGAGAGCTGAATGGTGAGAAAATCGCCGGAGAGCAGAATGCCGAGCGCCGCGCCGAAGCCGGCGCCGCCCAGCACGCCGAGAATGCCCGGCGAGACCAGCGGATTGCGGAACACCGCCTGGAAGGACGCGCCCGAGGCCGAGAGCGCGGCGCCGATGAGCCCCGCCGCCAGCACGCGCGGCAGGCGAATCTCGACGATGAGATTATGCAGGAGATCGAAGCGCTCCGGGGGAAGCTCGACGAGCCCCAGAACGGCGCCGAGATAGGCGAAAATATCCGCTGGCGCGAGCGGATAGCGTCCGACCGAGAGAGCCAGAACAATGACCGTCAGCAGGAGGAAGGGCAGAAGGGCGAGGCGCATCGGAACCGCCACTCATTCCATTATGCGGGTGAAATCGGCGTCGGAAATATCGACGCCGAGAAAGAGCCGGTAGAATTTTTTGGTCTCCGCCTTCACGTCGAGCGGAAAGCGCGCCGGATAGAAGAGATTGGCCAGCCATTGGATTCCGAGCGCGCGCATATAGCTCGGCGGCCGGTCCAGCCAGTTGAAGGGCGCGTGCGGGACATTCAAGATGCGGCCGTTCTTCACCGCCTCCACATTGCGCCAGAGCGCGCTGCTCTTGGCGAGGGCCGCGAAGTTCTTGTCCTGCGTCAATATCAGCGACGGCTTCAGCGCGACGATCTGCTCGACGCTGATCTTGTCCATGCCGACATGCGAGCTCTGCTCGCAATGATAGATATTGTCGCCCGCCGCTATGACGATCGGCTCCGTATGGAAGCTCTTATCGCAATCGGTCGCGAGCCCGTCGGCGGATTCGGCGTAATAGACGCGCAGCCGCTCCGCCGGCGGAATATCGGCGGTCGCCTCGCGCACGCGGAGAAGCGCGTCGCGAATATAGGCGGACATTTCGGCGGCTTTCGCCTCGCGTCCGACGATTTGTCCGAGAAAGGCGAAAGCGTCGGCATAATCGTCCAGCGTGTCGAGCTTCAAGAAGATCACCGGAACGCCGATCTTGGCGAAGCTCTCCACCACCTTCGCCTTCTCCTGATAGAAGCCGAGCCAGGCGATGATGAGATCGGGCCGCATCGCCGCGATCTCCTCGAGATTGAGCTGCCGGCCCATGCCCGCATTGCTGCCGAGCACGGGCAGATCGAGCGCCTCCTTGCGATAGAGCGATTTCTCGTCGCCGCGCATCGGCACATTGATGCCGATGAGCCGCTCCGGCGCTATGGCGTAGAGCGTCACCGCCACCGGCGGAGCCGCGCCGAAGATGCGCTTGGGATCGGCCGGGATCACGACCTTGCGGCCGGCCATGTCCGTGACCTCGCGCATTTCGCCGGCGCGCGCCGGACCCGCGAGCGCGAGCAGCGCCAGCAGGGCGCAGAGGAAGCTGTTCCGGACGAAGCGATGCGTCGAGGGCATGGGCGAGGCCTTTCGACCTTCGGCGATGGCGGGAAGACGCATACGATATATATGCATCTTATATAGATAGCGACCATAGAGACCGAAGGCTGCGCCGCGCAAGGCCAAATTCTAGCCTCGCCTGTCCTTTTCGAGGCGGCGGCCTGCTGTTCGGCCGATCGTCGGAAAAGAGCGAGCCGGAAGGCTCGCGGTCCGGGGCGGGGATTGGATCGCGAGCCTTCAGGCTCGCACCGAGCGCCCTCGGCCATCGTCTTTCATATCGATATATTCGGCGCATATGCTTTTGAACAGCTGCGGCCATTCCCGCGTATCGGCGGTCATCTGGACGAGATTATAGGCTTCGCCTATCGAGCGACGATATGCGGATATTGACAAAAACCTCCCTGTCGATCGTTATGTAATTATACTATATCGAATCCTTCCGGCCTCGCGGGGACCAGAATCATGAGCCTCATCAAGGAAATCGACTATGGAACGCCGGCTTCCCGCTCCGAGAAGGAAGTCACTCTGACCATCGACGGGACGGAGATCACCGCGCCGGAAGGCACGTCGATCATGCGCGCGGCGATGCAGATCGGCATTGAAATCCCAAAGCTCTGCGCCTCCGACAATCTCCATTCTTTCGGCTCCTGCCGTCTCTGCCTCATAGAGATCGAAGGGCGCGGCAATCTCTCCGCCTCCTGCACCACGCCGGTCATGCCCGGCATTGCGGTGAAGACCTTCTCGCCGCGGCTCGACTCCATCCGCCGCGGCATAATGGAGCTCTATATTTCGGACCATCCTCTCGACTGTCTCACCTGCCCGGCCAATGGCGATTGCGAGCTGCAGTCCATGGCTGGCGCGGTGAGCCTGCGCGAGGTGCGCTATGGCTATAGCGGGCGTAACCATGTGACGGCGCGCCTCGAAGGCCGCCGCAATGAGGATTGGAAGCCCAAGGACAAATCCAATCCTTATTTCACCTATGATCCCGCCAAATGCATCGTCTGCAATCGCTGCGTGCGCGCCTGCCAGGAAGTGCAAGGCACATTCGCGCTGACGATCGAAGGCCGCGGCTTCGACAGCCGCGTCTCGCCCGGCGCCGGCGAGGCCTTCATGGAGTCGGAATGCGTCTCCTGCGGCGCCTGTGTGCAGGCCTGCCCGACGGCGACGCTCACCGAGAATTCCGTCGTGGCCATCGGCCAGCCGGAACATTCCGCCGTCACCACTTGCGCCTATTGCGGCGTCGGCTGCGCCTTCAAGGCGGAGATGCGCGGCGAGGAGATCGTGCGCATGGTCCCTTGGAAGGACGGCAAGGCCAATCACGGCCACAGCTGCATCAAGGGCCGCTTCGCCTATGGCTATGCGCTGCATCGCGATCGCGTGACCAGCCCGATGATCCGCGAGAAGATCACCGACCCCTGGCGCGAAGTGTCATGGGAGGAGGCGATCTCCCACGCCGCCTCCGAGTTCAAGCGCATTCAGGCGAAATACGGCCGGCTCGCTGTGGGCGGCATCACCTCCTCGCGCTGCACCAGCGAGGAGACTTTCCTCGTGCAGAAGCTCATCCGCAGCGGCTTCGGCAATAATAATGTCGACACTTGCGCGCGCGTCTGCCATTCGCCGACCGGCTATGGCCTCAGCCAAGCCTTCGGCACCTCCGCCGGCACGCAGGATTTCGACTCGGTCGCCGAGGCGGATGTCATTCTCATCATCGGCTGCAATCCGACCGACGCGCATCCGGTGGTCGGCTCGCAGATCAAGCGGCGTATTCGCGAGGGCGCCAAGCTCATCGTCGTCGATCCGCGCCGCACGGAGCTGGTGCGCTCGCCCCACATCCGCGCGGCCTTCCATCTGCCGCTGCGGCCGGGAACCAATGTCGCCATCGTCACCGCTCTCGCCCATGTGGTGGTGAAAGAGGGGCTCGTGAATGAGGCCTTTGTGCGCGAGCGTTGCGATTGGGACGAGTATTTGGAATGGGCCGCCTTTGTCGGCGAGGAGAACAACAGCCCCGAGGCGGTGGAGAAATTCACCGGCGTTCCCGCGCATCTCGTGCGCGGCGCCGCGCGTCTCTACGCCACCGGCGGCAACGCCACCATTTATTATGGCCTCGGCGTCACCGAGCACAGCCAGGGCTCGACCACGGTGATGGCCATCGCCAATCTCGCCATGGCGACCGGCAATCTCGGCCGCCCCGGCGTCGGCGTCAATCCGCTGCGCGGCCAGAACAATGTGCAGGGCTCCTGCGACATGGGCTCCTTCCCGCATGAGTTCCCCGGCTATCGCCATGTCTCCGACGACAATGTGCGCAAGCTGTTCGAGGAGGCCTGGGGCGTTCCGCTGGACGGCGAGCCGGGCCTGCGCATTCCCAATATGTTCGACGCCGCCGTCGATGGCGTGTTCAAGGGCCTCTATGTGCAGGGCGAGGATATTCTGCAGTCGGACCCGGACATAAAGCATGTCTCCGCCGGTCTCGGCGCGCTGGAATGTCTCGTGGTGCAGGATCTCTTCCTCAACGAGACCGCCAATTACGCGCATGTCTTCCTGCCCGGCGCGAGCTTCCTCGAGAAGGACGGCGTCTTCATCAACGCCGAGCGCCGCATTCAGCGCGTGCGCCGCGTGATGAGCCCCAAGGCGCGCTATGCCGATTGGGAGGCGACGCAGCTCTTCGCCAATGCGCTCGGCTGCAATTGGAGCTACTCGCATCCGAGCGAGATCATGGACGAGATCGCCAAGCTCACGCCTTCTTTCGCGCATGTCTCCTACGCCAAGCTCGACGAGGTGGGCTCGGTGCAATGGCCCTGCAATGATCTGTCGCCGGAAGGCATGCCGATCATGCACATAGACAAATTCGCGCGCGGCAAGGGCAAGTTCGTCATCACCGAATATGTGCCGACGGAGGAGCGCACCGGGCCGCGCTTCCCGCTGCTGCTGACGACGGGGCGCATACTCTCACAATATAATGTCGGCGCGCAGACCCGCCGCACCGAGAACAGCCAATGGCATCCCGAGGACGTGCTTGAGCTCCATCCACATGACGCCGAGGTGCGCGGCGTGCGCGAGGGCGATTGGGTGCGTGTGCAGAGCCGCGCCGGCGAAACGACGCTCCACGCCAAGATCACCGATCGCGTCGCGCCCGGCGTCGTCTACACAACCTTCCACCATCCTCTCTGCCAGACCAATGTCGTCACCACCGACAATTCCGATTGGGCGACCAATTGTCCGGAATATAAGGTGACGGCGGTGCAGGTCTCGCCTTCCAACGGCCCCACCGAATGGCAGGAGCGCTATCGCGAAATGTCGGAGAAGAGCCGACAGATCGCCGCCGCCGGCGAGTAGCGCTGATCTAGCCGCGCGATCTTCGCCGATCATCCAGCCTCGCCGCTCGAGCGGCGAGGCGGTCGCGTTCGCAGGCTGCGCCAGCGAGCTTATCCACAAACGACTCGCTCGCTCGGCGCCTCCGCGCGCCGAATTTTCCCGCGGTTCCAGACGCGCCGCCGGCGTCATCCCGCGTGTCCTTCGCGGCGACTGCGCCACACCTTCCGACAATGATTTTCTGGCCTTTTCGCGATTGTGCGCACGCGTCCGCGCGCTTGCGCAGATGCGTGCGTCCGTCATTGGCCTTAGACGCCAGCCCGGAGTGACTTTTCGAAAAATGCACGCCAGTTTCCGATCGCGATCGGAGAATTTGCGCCATGCGATTGGCTTCGCCAGCATCGAGAGACCGCATTCGTTTTCGTATCGAGCCCGCCGATCTTCTGTCGGCGATCATCGCGCCGATTATCGCGCTCGCTCTGCGCGATCCTCTGCTGCTCGACCCCGGCGATTTTCCGGCGGCATTTCCAGCGCCTTATCAATATGCGGTCATCTCCGCAGGCTGCGCCATCGTCATGATCCTCGCCTTTCGGCTGAGCGATCGCATGGGGCAGTTCTTCTCCCTGCGCGACGCCTTCGCCCTCTGCGGCGCCACCGCTTGCGCGGTTGCTTCCAGCTCGGCCATTCTTCTCGCGCTCACGCGCTTCGAAGGCGTGCCGCGTTCGACGCCCTTGATCTTCGGATTGGTGCTCGTCGCCGGCATGATCGCCACGCGCATGACGATGCGCGCGCTTCACAAGGATCTCTCGCGCAAGCACGAGCTCGACAGCGCGGAGGCCGAGGCCGAATTGCGCCGCGTGATCGTCGTCGGCGTCGATCGCTTCGCCTCGGCGGCGATCAAATTGACGGATTATCTGCGGCCGCGCACGACCCAGATCGTCGCTGCGCTCGACGCGCGCCCAGCGCTCCTCGGCCGCAAGATCGCCGGCGTCTCCATCGTCGGCGACCCCAGCGACATCGGCGCCGTCATCGACGAATACGCCGTCCATGGCGTCGAAGTCGACGAGGTGTGGCGCGCCGAGGACATGACCTTCCTGCCCGCCGATCTTCTCGCTACGGTCGAGGCGCAATGCGCGGCGCGCGGCGTGCCGATCCACTGCATAACGGAAGCGTGGAACTTCATCGCTGCGCCGCCCGCCGCGGCGCAGGAGCTCGGCGCGATCGAGACGTTCGAGACGCCCGCATACTTCAAGGCGAAGCGCGTCATCGACATTTGCGCCGCGAGCCTGCTGCTCGTCGCAGCCTTTCCACTCGCGATCTGCGTCGCCTATGTCGTCTTTATCGATGTCGGCGCGCCCATATTGTTCTGGCAGCAGCGAATCGGCAAGAACGGCCAGAAATTCCTGCTCTATAAGTTCCGCACCTATCGCGCGCCTTTCGACGACAAGGGCCGTCCGGCGCCGGAGGAGCAGCGTCTATCCCGCATCGGCCGCATCATCCGCTCGAGCCGCCTCGACGAAATTCCGCAGCTCTATAATGTGATCGCGGGCCAAATGTCGCTCATCGGCCCGCGGCCGCTCTTGCCGCAGGATCAGCCCGAGGATCCGGGACCGCGACTCAGCGTGCGTCCGGGCGTCACCGGCTGGGCGCAGATCAATGGCGGCGCCATCGTCACGCCGGAAGAAAAAAACGCGCTCGACCTCTGGTACATCAAGCACGCCGGCCCGCGGCTCGATCTCGACATCGTCATTGGGACGCTGCTCGTCGCGCTCGGCGGCGAGAAGCTGAACGGACGCGCGGTCGAGCATGCGATCCGCTGGTATCGCCAAGAGTTTGCAGTGCATGCCGCATCGCGTCGCGATGCCCCATGCGAGCGCGAGACGCCGCGCGACCGTCGCCGCGCGGTCGCGGAACGCGCCGAGAGGCTACCGGCGCTCGACGCGGTGGCGATGGATTACCCCTATCGCGCCGTCGAGCCCAGCTGACCGAGGCGCCGGAGATTTCGCGCGGCGCGCTGTTCGATAGCCTTTTTCACAAGAGTTTCGGTCGAGCAGAGGATGCGCGCCCACGGGAGCAAAGGCCAGATTATGATTGTGTGTCTATTCCGATTTTCGGCGCTCGCCGCCATTTGCGTCACGCTTTCCGGATGCTCTCCGCAGGTCGGCGTGGGCGTCGACCCGTCCTACACCGCCAGCCTTCCAGAGCCCGACACGGCGAGAGCCGACACGGATTTCACACAGAGCGATTATCGCATCTCCGCGCAGGACGTGCTGGAAATAAACATATTCGGCTTTACCAATCTCAGCCGCGTGGCGCAGGTCGACGGCAATGGCCGCATCTCCTTTCCCTTGATCGGCGGAGTCGTCGCCGCAGGTCGCACGGTGAGCGAGCTGGAAGCCGAGCTCACGCGCAAGCTCGCGGCGAAATATCTGCAATCGCCGCAGGTGTCGGTGTTCGTGAGAGAATCGGTCGGGCTTCGCGTGACCGTCGAAGGCGCGGTCAAAAAGCCCGGCGTCTATGCGCTCAAGGGCAAGAACACGCTGCTGCAAGCGCTGGCGATGGCGGAAGGGATCAATGACGTCGGCGACTCAGCGGTGACGCTGATCCGCGTCTCCGATCAAAGGCGCGTCAGCGCGAAATTCGACGTCGCCGCCATTCGTTCCGGCCAGGCGCCCGATCCGCTGGTCTATGGCGGAGACACGATCGTCGTCGATGAATCCTTGGCGCGCACAGGCGTGCAAGTCATCAAATCGGCGGTCCCCGCAATGCTCAGCATCGGAGCGAGACCTTGGTGACGCTCCAAAGTCAACGCTAGAAAGGTCGTTTTTGGAATGAGCGCGGATCAAAGGCCAGAGACGGGTGCGTCTGCCGTCGCTCTCGACGCCACGCAATCGGAGCGAGCGATCGTCGCCGGCAGACGCTACTCTGCCCCTTGTGACGAACGGCAGCCGAGCTTCGACGAGAATAGCGGCGCCTCGAACTTCCTCAAATATGTCGGCTTGCTCATCAAGTATCGCATTCTCGTGGCCGCTATCTGCGCCGGCGCGATATTCTGCGCCTTCGTCATCACATTCCTGACGCCGCGAATCTATACGGCGACGACGACGATGCAGATCGATCGCGAGGCCGCGAAGGTCGTGCGCATTCAAGACGCGCTGGTGGAGAAAACCGACGATCCGCAATTCTACACGACTCAATACGAGCTTTTGAAGAGTCACGCGCTCGCCGAGCGCGTCGTGTCCTCGCTCTCCCTCGCGGACAAGAAGGGCTTCGTCGATGTGGAGGTCTCTCTCCTCGGGCGCGTGCTTCAAGGCCTGTTCGAGCGACGCGAGGAGGAGCCCGAAAATGTCCGCAGGCGACGCTTGGCGGTCGACGCCGTGCTGAAAGGCCTTGCGGTACAGCCGATTCCGATGTCGCGCATCGTGAAGGTCAGCTTCAGCAGCAAAAGCGCCATTCTCGCGCAGCAGGTCAGCGCAGCGGTCGCCGAGAATTTCGTAGCGATGACGCTGGACCGCCGCTACAGCGCCTCCGCCTATGCGCGCACTTTCCTCGAGGAGAAGCTGCAGCAGGTGAAGCTCAAATTGGAAGACTCCGAGAAGCAGCTCGTCGCCTATGCGCAACGCGAAGGCATTGTGAATGTCGATGACAAGCTCTCCATCACCGGGGCCAATCTCAAATCGCTCAACGACTCCCTCGGCGCCGCCATGGCGCAGCGCATCAAGGAAGAGCAGCTGTGGATGCAGGCGCAGAGCGGCAGCGGATTGGGATTGCCGCAGGTGCTGGACGACAAGAGCATTCAGAAAGCCCGCGAACGCCGCACCGAGCTGATGGCGGAATATCAGGACAAGCTCGGCGTCATGAAGCCGGACTTTCCAGAGATGAGGCAGTTGCGGGCGCAGATCGCGGAATATGATCGCCAGATCAGGGAGCACGTCGAGTTCATTCGTCAGGCGATCAAGGCGCGCTATGAAGCCGCACGCGATCAGGAATCGTCGTTCCTCAAGCGCATCGAAAGCCTGAAGGTAGATGCGCTCGATCTGCGGGATCGCAGCATTCAATACACTATTCTGCAAAGAGAGGTCGACACCAACCGGTCCTTGTACGACGGCCTGCTGCAGCAATATAAGGAGGTCGGCGTGACCGGCGCGATCGGGACCAACAATGTCTCGGTCATCGACAAGGCGGAGCGGCCGAAGAGCCCGTCGAGTCCGCGGCTGCTGAAGAATCTCGGCCTCGCCATTGTCCTCGGCCTGCTCATCTCGGTCGCGACGATCGCGGTGCGCGAATTTCTCGACGATACGTTCAAGATTCCGGAAGAGATCGAGGAGGCGCTCGGCCTCACCGTGCTCGGCGTCATTCCACTCGTGCGGCGGGATGACGAGAAAGCCCGCGACCCGTCCTATTCTGTCGCGAACGAGGTCATCGGCGATCCTCTGTCCTCAATGGCGGAAGCCTATCGCTCGCTGCGGACGTCGCTGCAATTCTCGACGGCCACGGGCGCGCCCAAGACGCTCCTCGTCACGAGCTCGCGGCCAGGAGAGGGCAAGTCGACGACATCGGTCTGCATCGCGGCCAATTTCGCGCAGCTCGGAATGCAGGTGCTGCTGATCGATGCAGATATGCGCAAGCCGTCGTTGCACGACATACTCTCCGTCGACAACAGCAGCGGCCTCGCCAATGTGCTGACCGGGGCATTGGACGCCTCCGCCGCCGTCACCGAGAATCTCATCTATGGCGTCACCTTCATGTCGTCCGGTCCTGTGCCGCCGAATCCCGCGGAGCTTTTGGCCGGACCGCGCTTCGCCTCGCTGCTCGCGCTGGCGCGAGAGAAATTCGACATTGTCGTCATCGATGGTCCTCCGGTCGTGGGCCTCGCCGACGCGCCCCTGCTCGGCAGCATAGTGGATGGCGCTGTGTTCGTGGTCGATTCGATGCACACGCGCCGGCGCGTCGTCCGTGCGGCGGTCAAGCGGCTGGATTTCGCACGCACGCGTATTCTCGGCTGCCTGCTGAATAAGTTCGACGCGACCAACGTCGGTCACTCCTATGGCTACGCCTATGGTGACGCTTACGGCCACGGTCCTGCCTATGGCGGCGAATATTTCGGCTATGGAGCGAAGAACCAAAAGGATCGCGCAATTTCCGCGACGATGGAACAGTGACGTGCCGAGAAGCAGGGCATTGCAATGCGCGCTCGCTCTCGCGTCGATCCCGCCGATGGCGGCGCGCGCGCGCGAGCTGCCATTGCCCGACGACGTGCTCGAGGTCATTCGCATCGCGGCCGGCTGCGAGGAAACGCTCGAGGAGGCCGCGCGTCGCTCCGGCAAGGACAAGAGCTATGTTAAAGCGGCGGCGGAATTTTATGTGCAGCAGATCCTGTTCTTTCCTACGGCCGACAGCCATAGAATTCTCGGCGTGAGCCCCGGCGCGAGCCGCGCCGATATGCGAAAGCATATGCGTTGGCTGATGATCTGGCTGCATCCCGATCACGCCCATGCCGAATGGAAGACCGTTTTCGCGCGTCGAGTGCTCGCCGCGTGGCGGGAGGCGCAAGAATCGCCGGATCGACGCAAGATTCAGGCGAGCGCGCGACGCGTGGCGCCGCCGATGCGCCATATCCCATGGGTTCCGCGACCGATCGAGCGGCGTCCGTCGCGATTGCTGATGCCGTCGCTTTTCCTCATCGCGGTCGCGATCATCGTGATCGCAATATTGGTTCCGAGCAGCTTCGTCGAGGCGGAGACGTCCTGGCTCGCGACATTTCTGCTTCGCGCGGTCGAGGCGCCGAAATCGGGCGCCGGATCATAGGCGCGCGAGGCGACATCGGCGCAGCCGAACGGCTCCTCTATCGCGCGTCAGCTTCGACGCGTCCAATTTCATGCGGATTGGAGATTTCAAAATGCAGCACGACGTCAATTTTCAGCAAGAGGCGAAGCGCGCCATGCTCGGGCTCGGCGATGTCGCGGGTCTGCGCTACAAGGCCGGCGACGGCGTGCTTCACGTCATTGTTTCGGACCCGCCGAACCACAATGCGCTGACGAAAGTCGCGACGGATAGTCTCTATGAGACGCTTCGCCGCTTTCACGAGCTGCCCTTCGATCGTCTCGAGATCGCTTTCGATACGGCCTCGGGCTCGGTCGCTTGCGCTGGTCTCAATCTGAACGATTTCGAAGCCGCGGCGCGGCGCGTCAGTCCCGGCGAAGATCTGCTGGGCGAGGACAATTATTTCGTCCGTGTGACGCAGCTTCTCCGCGAGCTCGGCCGCAGCGTCCCGACAATGGCGCGCGTCGAAGGCCATCTCGTCGGCGCCGGCGTCGAATTGGCGCTCAGCTGCCGCGAGGTCGTCTGCGCGCGATCGGATATCAAAGTATTGATGCCGCATCTACGGATCGGCGTTCCCTATCATACCTTAGGGCTCTGCCATATGGCCGGGCTCATCGGATGGGATGTCATGTCGCGCGCCATGGTGACGGACGCCATTCCCGTGCTGCTGTCCGAGGTTCTCGCCGATCGCGAAAGGATAGAGCGCTTCACCCTGGCCGAGCGGATCGCCGACGCGAAAATCGCGATCGACCGCATGGCGGCGGTCTTTCAAGGACGCCCGGCGCGCATCGGCGACGCCTTCTTCACTGTCGAAGATCGAACGGGCGAGACGCGCAATATCGCCGAAGCGCATTTGCTGCAAATCCTCGCTCATGTCGCTTTCGTCGATGAAATGGACGATCTGTCGACGGCGCTGCACGAGATCATCGACGCGCCGCGCGTGCGCGCATCCTCATGCGTCGGAGCGCGCTTGGCGGAATCGATCGCGGCGCATCGCCAGAGGCCGAAGCGTCTCAATCGCCACTTCTCGAAAGCGATCGGCGCTGGCGAGGAAGCGGGCGATGACGAGAGCGTTCGCGTCTCTATGCCGAATTGAGGCTCATCGCGATGGAAGCGCAGCGTCGGTGGAATCGAAGGAGTGAGCGCATGGACGATATCGGTCTCGAACAAGGATTGCGCGAAAGAAGAGCCATTCGGCATTACAGCGATGCGCCGGTCGACGACGCATTGCTCGCGGAAATATTCGAGCTCGCATCATGGGCTCCGTCGCCGGGCAACACGCAAGCCTGGAAGGTGATCGTCCTTGGCCACGACGCCTCGAAGGATGTGATCGCGCGCTTCGAGCTCGCCGGATGGGAGTCCGTCTTTCCGGTGCTGGAGCAGGTGCTGCGCAATGGCGGCGCGGAGCCTTCCAAGGTCGACGAGCGCAGGCCGGCGACGGCGGATGAATGGAGGCGCTATGTGACCGGCATGTATCGGCGCTTCTTCGAGGTCAAAGGCGCGCCGCGGCTGGTGCTCGTCTATCGCACCGCGGACCGGCGCAGATACGTCGATCTCGTGCGCTTGTCGCTCACTGCGCTGCTGCGGCGGGCGGCGCGCGACCCGAGCCTTCTGCAAGGGCTGCGCTGCTTTTTCGCATCGCTGCGCAATGTGCCCGTGCTGGTGCGCGTCAATGCGTTGACGCGCACTTTCGGATTGGCCAATTTCACTTATGCGGTCACGCTCGCCGCGCAATCGCGTGGCCTATCGACCTGCATTCAATCCAATTATCTCAATGTGCAGCGCGATCTTCGACATTATCTCGGTCTCGGCGCGGAGATCGATATCGTCGCTTCCATATTGATCGGCTACAAGGCCGATGATGCGCTGCCGGCGCCGGAAATGTTCCGAACGCGCAAGCCCGTCGCGGTCGATTGGATCGAGACGACGCCCGGAGTTGTTGCAGCGCGTCGCGACGAGCGGGTTTTCGAAGCGGCCCAGTGAGCGGGGGCGGCTCAGCCGCCCTTGCGCATCAGCATTCCCTTGGCGGGATCATAGGCGATGAGCGCGCCGGCGGAGAAGAACGTCGTGTAGCCGGCGACGGCGGCGAGCGAGTCCCAGGAGATTTTCTCATAAAAGGCGAAGCGGATCAGCTCCACCGCATGGGTGAAAGGATTGACGAGGCAAATCCAATAGAGGACGGGGCTCGACTCCTGCACGCGCCACAGCGGATAGAGCGCGGATGAGGCGAAGAACATCGGAAAGATGACGAAATTCATCACGCCCGCGAAATTCTCGAGCTGCTTGATCGCGGATGAGAGCAGCATGCCGAGCGCGCCGAACATCAGTCCCGCGAGCACGAGCGCCGGCAGCACGGTGAGATAGCCGAGCGGCGTCGGCGGCTCGATCTCCCAGAAATAGGCGATGAAGAGATAGGCGTAGACTTGCAATATCGACACGGCGACGCCGGCGAGAAGCTTGGCGCCGAGCAGATACCAGCGTGGAAAGGGCGAGACCAGCAGCGTGCGCATATTGCCCATCTCGCGGTCGTAGACCATCGACAGCGAGGACTGCATGCCGTTGAAGAGCTGGATCATCGCCATCAATCCCGGCGTGATATAGACCTCGTAGAGAACATAGGTCTCATAGGGCGGGATGATGGAGACGCCGAGCACTTGGCGAAAGCCGGCGGCGAAGATCAGCAGCCACACCAAGGGACGCACCAGAGCGGAGACGAAGCGCTCTCGCTGATGCAGGAAACGCAAGGCTTCGCGCCAGATCACGCCGGCGAGGCAGATGGCGTATTGGCGCGCGGTGAAGCCGCTGGTTTCGGTCGTCATCGCTGTTCCGCTTTGTCTTCGGGCGCGCGGCGTGAGGGCCGCATCATGCCGCGTCTCGCGCCTTGGCGCCGGTCAATTGCTCGAATGCGGCGCCGATCGACTCTGTCGATGTCGCCGCCATTATATTCGCCGATGTGTCGGCGGCGAGAACTTTGCCCTGATGGAGCACGACGACATCATCGCTTGGCGTCACCTCGTCGATGAGATGCGTGGTCCACAGCACGGCGAGCTTGCGCTCGGCGACCAGCGCGCGCACTTGCGCGAGAATATCGGCGCGGGCCTTTATGTCGAGGCCGACAGTCGGCTCGTCGAGCAGCAGCACGCGCGGCTCATGCAGCAGCGCGCGCAATATCTCCACGCGGCGCATCTGGCCGCCGGAGAGATCGCGCGCCTTGTCCTTGGCGCGATCCGCGAGGCCGGCGCGCTCCAGCAAGGCCTCCCCACGGCGCTTCGCTTCGGCGGGGCCTATGCCGTGCAGCGCGGTGTGATAGACGAAATTCTGCATCACGCTCAATTCGAGATCGAGCGTGCGCGCCTGGAAGACGACGCCGAGTCGGCGTAGCGCCGCGCCGCTCTCGCGCGCGACATCATGGCCGAAGATCTCGATCTTGCCTTCGCGCGCGGCGTAGAGGCGTGTGATGAGCGAGAACAGCGTGCTCTTGCCGGCGCCATTGAGGCCCAGCAGCACGGTGAAGCTTCCCGTCGCGACGGAGAAGCTCACATCGTCCAGCGCGCGCCGAGCGCCATAGCTGTGTCCGATATGCTCGACGTTGAGCGCGAGCGGTTCGTCGGTCATTTGCCGGCGACCGCAATGCCCCAGGGGAAGGCCCCGACGGGGATCGACTTCAGCACTTTGAGGCTGGCCGCGTCGACGATGGAAATATCATTGGAGACGCCATTGGCGGTCAGGAGATATTTCTCGTCCGGCGTGAAGGCGAGATGCCAGACGCGCTGGCCGACGAGCAGATATTTTTCGATTTTCTTCGTCGCCGTGTCGATGACGGCGACGCGATTGGCCGGGCCGAGCGCGACGAAGGCGCGCTTGCCATCATTGGTGAAGGCGATGCCGATCGGCTGGATCGCCTCCTTGGAGAGGCCCGGAATCTCGAAGCGGATTTTCTGCGTCACCTTATGGCTCTGCGGATCGATGACGGCGACCGTGCCGCCGATCTCCGACGACACCCACAGCTCGGAGGCATCCGGCTTGAAGGCGGCGAAGCGCGGACGCGCATCGACCAGCACATTGGCGATGATCTGCTTCGTCTGCGTGTCGATGAGATGCGCCATATTGGTGGTCTCGGACGTGTTGACGAGAATGCGTCCGTCCGGGCTCACCGCCATGCCTTCCGGCTCGACGCCGACAGGCACGTCGCCGATCTGGCGCTTGGTCTTGGTGTCGATCATGGTGACGAGATTGTCGTTCTCATTCGACACATAGACGGTCTTGCCGTCGGGGCTCAATATCATCAGCTCGGGATCGGGACCGGAGGGCAGATTGCCGGTGATCTTGAGCGTCTTGGTGTCGAGCACCTGAATCGTGTCGTCGTCGCCCGCGCAGATATAGACTTCGGAATTGTCCTTGGAGATCTCGATGCCGCGCGGCCGGCGGCCGACCTTGATCGTTTTGATCGCCTCCATCTTGTCGGTGTCGATGATGGTGACGCTATTGCCTTTCTCATTGCTGACATAGGCGGTGAAGGCCTGCGCCGGAGCAGCGAGAAGAAGAGCCGCGACCGCAGCCGAGCAGAACGCGCGTCCCTTCTCCCACTCGCGGGAGAAGGCGTCGCGCGAATGCGCGGCGGATGAGGGCGAGTCGCTGAGCTGTCTCGAATGGACCCTCATCCGACCCGGCTGCGCCGGGCCACCTTCTCCCGTAAACGGGAGAAGGAATCGCGCGCCGAGATTTCTGATCGCTTTCATTTCAGCCTGCATTTGGTTTCGGGCTTGTCGACGCCCAATGTGTCGAGCTCGGAGGTCTGATGCAGGAAGCCCTCCTGCGGCGACACCGAGACAATCATGCGGCCGTCGCCGAGCAGAATAGGCTGGCGCAGCTGTCGATTCCAGGGTCGCAGCGACAGGCGCACGCCTTTGAAGGCCGCTATGTTGAAATCCGGCCCGGTGAGATAGGCGGCCAGCGTCTTCGGATCGGCGGAGGAGGCGCGCGTCACCGCCTCTCCGATCATGCGCGCTGCGACCCAGGCCTGGTGATCGCGGGCGTTCATGCCGCGATGAAACTGCGCGCGAAAGCGATTTTGCAGCTGAACCGCGCCCCATTGCTCATGCGAGGCGTCCCAGCTCGTCGGAATGAGGCCGGCCGAGCCCGCCACTGGACGCGGATCGAAATTGCGATAGGGCAGATAATTGCCGAAAACCTCGCTCTCGTCCGCGGCGATCAGCACGTCATAGCTGGCGCCCTGCGTCAGCGGCGGAATCAGCCGTTGCGTCTGCACGCTGCCGGAATCGGAGCGGCGTCCGCCCTCCGTGTCGACATAGACGCGCTCGTCGACGATCTTCGCGCCGAATTTCTTCGCGCTGGCGCGATAGGCCGCGGCGAGCAGCTCGTCCTGCGGATGCGAGCCCTTGATGACGAGCCAGCGGCGCCATTGCTTCCAGACGAGATATTGCGCCAGCCCGTCGGTCAGCATGGAGCGCGTCGGCGCGACATGAATGACATTGGCGCGGCAGTCTTCCTCGCGCAGCCTATCGTCGGCCGCGCTCACATTGAGGAGAAGCGCGTCGCGCGATTTCAGCGCGTCGGCGACATGTAGAAGATCGTCGGCGGGAAGATCGGCGAGTATCGCGACGGCGCCCTGGTCGAGCAGCTTTTGCGCGGCGGCGACGGCGTCATCGCCGGGCGCGAGCTTCTCGTCGATCGCCTCAAAGCTCTGATTGGTGAAGCGGCCGGTGGTGTTATCGTCGGCGACGCCGATCAGCGCGCCGGCGAGCGTGTCGTCCTCGGCCGGCAGGTCGAGGATCGACAGAGTTTCGCTCGAATGCTGCTGGCGCAGCACGCCGAATTTCACCCGCAGCGGCTCGGCCGCGGCGGGCATGATGGCGAGAATGGCGGCGACCGACGCCCCGATGACGCAACGCTTGATCATGACGCGTGTCGGCCGCTCCTTTTTTCGTTCAGCGAATCAGCTTCAGCAGCGCCTGACCCGCCTTGGACTTCAGCTCCTTGGCGTCGAGCGTGCCTTCGTTGTCCTTGTCCGCCGCTTTGAACAGCTTGCCGACGAGGGCGAGATATTCCTCTTTCGTGAGCGTTTTGTCATCGTCCGGATCGGCGGCGGCGAAATCTTTCTTGCCGATGCGCGCGCCGACCTCCTTGCGGTCGACCGTGCCGTCATTGTCCTTCTCGAGCTTGTCGAAGACGGCCGCGGCGGTCTTGCTCACCTCGGCGAGATCGAGCGTGCCGTCATTATCCGTGTCGAAGCTCTTGATCGGCGAAGGCGCCGCGAAAACAGGTTGCGCGACCATGGCCGACGCGAGGCACAGTCCAGCGCCGAGGGCGATAATGTGAAACTTGGCCGTCATATCTTGCCTCCTTTTCCCGACGAAAATCGCGAGATTCTCCCAATATAGTCGGAGCCGGCCGATCACACAAAGCGTACATATGCACGCGGCCCCGCTACAGATCGTCGCCCTCGCGCTCGTCCGCCTCGGGCGGCTCCTCCACCTCGGGCAGCGGCAGCAGCACCTCTATCCGCGTGCCGCCTTTCGGCCGCGGCTCCATGCGCATCAGCCCGCCGAGCGCATGGACGCGCTCGCTCATGCCGATGAGGCCGAGGCCGAATCTGCGCTCGTCCGGCAGGCCGACGCCATCGTCCTCGACGAGAACGCGCAGCGCCTCGGCGCCGCCCGCCTCTGCGAGCTCCGGCGGCGCCTCGACGAATTCCAGTCGCGCCTCCGCATTGGCGGCGGATGCGTGACGGAAAATATTGGTGAGCGATTCCTGCACCACGCGATAGGCGGTCAGCGCGATCTTCTCGTCGAGGCAGGAGAGATCATGCGCGATACGCAGCGACAGCCGCACATCGGCGCGGCTGCCGGTCCAGGAGGCGAAGAGCCCGCGCAACGCCGCCTCGAGGCCGAGCTCGCTCATCGCCGGCGGGCGCAGCCGCTCGAGCATTCGCCGCAGCAGCGTCTGCAGCGCCTGTCCGGCGGCGTCTATATTGGCGCACGTTCGCCGCAGCAGCTCGGGATCGGGAAAATTTCCCGATCCCGAGGCGACGAGCGTCGCGGCGCCGGCGCGGATGGAGAAGAGACAGGGGCCGGCTTCGTCATGCAGATCGCGGGCGATGTCGCGACGCTCGGAATCCTGCACGGCGAACAGCCGATCGATGAGCGAATGATTCTCCTCCGTCACGCGATCGAGCGTCGCGGCGAGCGAATTGAGCTTTTGGGAAATATTCCTGAATTCGGAGGCGCCGCGCAGATCGAGACGCACATCCTTCTCGCCCGCCTCGAGCCGCGCCAATCCGCGCCCCAGCGAGTCGAAAGGCGAGAGCGTGCGGCTCAGCAGCGTCAGCACCAGCGCCAGCATCAGCAATGTGACGGCGAGGCTGATGGCGCCGAGCCATAGGAGGTCCGACCATATCTCGGCCAGCTCGTCGACCGGATCGAAGATGATGGCGATGTTGCCGTATTGGACGTCGCCGATGCGCGCGGGGATGATGTCGATCTTGGGCGTCGGCGCGAACAGGCTCACGAACCAATCGGGCACGCCCGTCTGCATCTCCTTGCGCCACTTCGAGTCGAAGCTCGGCGCGATATCGTCATTGGGCAATATCTCTATCTCTATGTGGCGCAGATTGCGCAGATTGTCGAACAGCCTGCGCAGCGCGGGGATCGGGTCCTTGGTCTCCTGCACGCTGGCGAGCGCGGTCTCGACCAGCTCATGCGCCAAATGCTCTATGCTCTCGGCCTCGGCGCGCACGCGCGGGCCGGCGTGGCCGATCATGATCGCTACATTGACCGCGAGCATTGCAGTGAGGACGATGGCGATGAGCCAGCCGAGCCTCGCCTTCAAGGACATGGAACACTCCCATTTTCGCGTCGCGTCGGCGCGAGGCGCCGGTGATTGACAAACAAGATTTTGTATTCGCATAGTAATCTTCTCTAGAACAATGGCTATGCCCGATGCGCGTGCTGATCGTCGACGACCATCCCATGGTGATTGCCGGATGCCGCGGCATGTTGTCCGGGCAATCGGACATAGAAGTGCTGGAGGCGCGCGACGCTGACGCGGCGCTCGAGGCGCATGCGTCCGCGCAGCCGGACGTCATCGTGCTCGACATAAATCTTCCTGGGCTCTCCGGCTTCGAGCTGCTGCGGCGCATGCTGAAGCGCAAGCCGGATACGAAGGCGATCGTTTTCACTATGAATGACGATCCCGTCTTCGCTGCGCGTTCCATCGAGCATGGCGCGAAGGGCTATCTCGCCAAGAGCGAGGATCCGGCGCAATTCCTCAAGGCGGTGCGCATGGTTGCGGCTGGCGAGCGCTATCTCTCCAATCAGGTGGCGCAAAAGCTTGCCTTCTTCGATCAGAAGCACGGCGCCAATCCGCTCGAGGGGCTGAGCGGCCGCGAGCTGGAGATTTTGCGCCTGCTCGCGGAAGGTAAGGGAATGGCGGAGATCGCGCATGTCATGCGCGTGTCCTACAAGACGGTGGCCAACAGCTGCTCGCTGCTGAAGCGCAAGCTCGGCGCCCGCTCGCGCGCCGACCTCATTCGCATCGCCGTCGAGAATAAGCTCGCGAAAGAATTGGTCTGAATCTCGGTGCGCGCTCCTTCTCCCGC
>NZ_LUUM01000247.1:0-25965 GCF_001644125.1 Methylosinus sp. R-45379 | reverse complement strand
CTCCATGCAACAACGCCACAGCTCGGCGTTGGTCGGATGGCGGAAGGCCGTCGATATGTTGCCGACGACGTCGAGGGCGGGCGCGACGCGCAGCACGGCGCCGATGCTGCCCGTCGGCGCCAGCCGGTCGGTGTCGCTGTTGGCCACATAGGCGGACAGCAGCGCGGCCGAAGCGAGCGGCGACAGACGTGTGCGCGTGTTGAAATAGTCGAGCCGGCCGCCTGCGGAGACGGTGAGCGCTTCGAACGGCGTCCATTCGTGCAGCATGAAAATGCCGCCATTGGTCTGGAAGGATTCCGGCACGGATTGGGTGAGCGGAGAATATCGCAGCGCCGTCACCACGCCATTGGAGAGCGTGGCGGTGACGGAGGTTCCGAGGCTGCCGGGGCGGCGCTCATAAAAAGCGTCGCCGCCGAATTTCGTCACCACCGAGCCGAATCCGTCGATCGACCAGGGCGCCACGGCGAGCACGCGTCCGCCGATGACGACCGGCCCGATCACATGGCTGTCCGAGAACACCGTCTGCTTTGCGCTCGTCGTATTGATCGTGGCGAGATGCGTGTCGAAATAATTCACATAGGCGGACGCTTCGACATGGGAGATCAGGCCGCCGGTGAAATCGCCCGAATAGGCGAGGCGGCCCATCAGCAGTTCGTTAGGGCTCTGCCGCACATTGAGATACGGATATCCGGGCGCGCCGCCGACGCCGCCCGCGCGTCCGTCGGTCTCGACATAGCCACGAAAGCTCGCCGAAAAACGTTGATCCGGCGTCGGCGAATAGCCGAGCGAGAAATCGCCGCCGATGCTGCGGTAATCGCCGTTGCGCGCCACGCCCAACGGCGTCTCGTAGGAGAGGCCTTTACGTCCCGCGAGGCCGCCCCTCACCGAGAATCCGTCGCCTGCGCCCTCCGCCCATTCATATGTGCTGAGCGCCGTCGCCGCGCTCGCATAACCGAATGACGCGCCGCCGCGCCTGAAACGGAACGGCCCATCGACATTGCTGGAAGGCTGCCGCGTAACGACATTGACGAGGCCGGTGAGCGCGTCGCTGCCATAGAGCACGGAGGCCGGCCCGCGGATCACCTCGACCTGCTCGATTTCCTCGGGCGCGAAATAACTGAGCTGCAGCGTGTTGCGGCCATGCAGCCGATCGCCGTCGACATAGAGCGGCGAGCGCATCGTGTTGGAGCTGAATCCGCGCAAATAGATCTGTCCGCCGATACCACCAGCGCGGGCGATGGCGACGCCAGGGGCCTGAGCGAGGATTTCGAGCAGGCCCGTCGGATTGGTGAGCTCGATCTGCTGCCGGTCGACGACGGAGATCGTCTGGGTGATCTGCTTCAGGCTCTTGGCCTCGGCGGGCGCAGGGCCGAGCGGTCCGACAATGGGCCGTCGTTCTTTGCGGCTCGCATCGATATCCGCTGGTTGCGCCGCCACGTCGATGGTCGGCAACGCCTCCTGCGCGCGAGCAGGACCCATGACGAGTGACACGAGGAGCGCCGACGCGACAGTGGAGGATGCTTCGAGAGTGACGCGCGACATGAGTTCGACCTCGCTCGGCTGTAATTCTTGGCCGACGACTACGGTCGTTGAGAAAGATAAACAAGCATACAGCTGCTGAAACAATTCCAATGAGGACCGCGCTCCTGGTCTCATTGGAAATATTCGTAAGTATCGATACCTCTATTGCGCGTGCGACATCCATAAATCATCTAAAAGCGCGAAAAGCAGCGACAGGACGCATCACGATTTGCGTTGCCACAGAACACCGTCCTCGGCGCCGCGTGCTGCGAAGCAAAGTCAAAGACGGCGTCTCGGCGCAACAGATCTGCTCGAGGGCGACCGGCCCTGTCTTTGGAATGGCCGCATCGTGTCGGCGACGACGATCGTCGCCGTCGGCGTCAACGCCGAATGGATGACGATCGCTTCTTCCACCAAATATAGACGCCAGTCGCGGACAGCATCACGACGGCCATGCCGAAAGCGCCGACGAGAATGCGATAGGGCATGCCGAACACGGCGCCCATATGGAGCGCAGCGAGCCAGGAGGTGAGCGTGACTCCGCTGCGGTCGCCCGTCGGCAGGCTCAGCGCGACAAAGTCGCCGGTGTAGGCGTCGAACAATACGGACGTCATCCCCAGCCTGTCGCCGAGATCCAGGCTCGATCGCACGCGGTATTGAATTAGGCCCTTGCCGAGCTTGTAATAGAGCGCATCGGCGCGCTCCACCTCGAAGCCGCGTGCGCGCGCCTGTTCGGCCATCAGCTTCACGCCGATCGCCTGCGCCTCTTCCCATTCGAGCGGCTTCGTCGCATCGTCGCGCTTGGGCCACGCGGGCCATGCCCATGGGGGCGGCGCACAATCGAAGAAGAACTTCGTCACTCCTGTGTAGACCCCGTTCAGATTGAAGAACACGCTCGACCAGACGAAGACGAGCAGCATAGCCCATAACCAGAGCCCGCTCGCGCGGTGCAGATCGAAATTGACCCGGTAGGGTTCTTCCTCACTTCCTGTTGCGGTGGCCGCTACACGGGAAGCAAACGCGCACGAAGGAGTTCTGGCCCCGCTCGACCATACATCGTTCGTTTGAGCGCTTTCAGGCGATTGATTTGTCCTTCCGTCGGGCCGTTGCTCCGCGGCTCGGTGATCGCATTTCTCACCGCGTCGATGTCTCTCTGCGCCGTGCGAGCGAAACGTTGCATCGCGTACAAGCCCGATTTCTGAGCGTCTCTCAGCCAGGCGACGAGCTTACCGACGTTCTTGCTTTTAAGCATGCCACGAAATCGCATGGCGAGTCGACGCATTGTCGCGAACTCTGGCCAGTCCTTCTTCATTGCATCGACTTTCGCAGCCTGATTGCCAGTCAACAGCCCGCGCGGCTTGATGCAGGGCGCCGCGGCAACAATCGGCGAGATCGAACGTCCGGTCGCGGGATCGACAGGTCGCGGGCTCGGAAGAGCCGATGTGCCCTTCACCGTCTTGCATTTCGGATTGCGCCATTTCGCGAAAAGTCGCTCGACGTTTGAAAAACTCCCTGTATAACCGCGCGCTTTGATTTCTTGGAAAAGGCGACGGCCGCGCACGCAACCTTCAGACCAGCGGCGCGATAGATAATCTTCGAAATGTCTTGGTGACGTTGTCTTTGGCGCGGCAGCGCTCCTTTCGGGAAGCGCATCGGCTCGGATCCATTTCATGACCGTGCGGCGATCGAACCCCGTTCGCCGAGCGATGTCCATCACATTTCTACCTTCCTCGTGTAGAGCGCGGACCCGATCGAAAACCGCTTGCCTCGATCGCTCGTTCGCCACTCTGATGAGGCGGCGGTGCTCGCCGCCGCCGTGCTTGTCTCTCACGCTGGCGACATCTTCACCGTCGGCCGGCAGCAAAGGACGAACCGAAATTCCGACCGCGCGGCCGAGTTGAGCCTGAATGGCCTCGCGCAGATTCTGCAGGATGTGAAAACGGTCGGCGATTTGCCGCGCCTGCGGCGCGCCTTCCTCCGCCCCTTGGGCGAACGACCCGCAGTGATCGCGGCTGATAATCTCGACGCCGGGATGCTGCTCGAGCCAGTCCGCAGTCGTGCCCGCGGCGCGTTCTGGAAATAGATCGAGCACTTCCCGCCGCTCCAGGTCCACCACGATGGTCCCGTATGTGGACCCCTTGCGCCACGCCCAATCATCGATGCCCACGACTCGTGTCGTCTCCTCCGAGCGCCGCCCCCTTACCCGTCGTTTGAGACAGCGCAGTATCGTGTCGTCGCTCGTCGGCATGCCCATTCGCTTGATCAAGCGCTCTCCCGGACGCCCGCCGGCGCCATGGCCAAGAAGATAAATGATTTCGGCGGCCCGCTCGGTGCGGCGCGCTCAAGGCGCCGCGACCTCGGGCAGTTGCGCAGTGAACGTCTTACGTTCGCAGGCTTCGTTTCGACACTGCCAGCGCTGGAGGCGAAGCGTCACAACAACAGGGGCGCCTTGCGCCGGCAGATCTTGCAGAACGCGCACATGCCAGCCGTGACGGCGTGTTGATCGCCTTCCACAATCCGGACAGACAGCAGACCCGACGGCCGCCGCCGAAATCCGCCACTCGCTGCCTAGCCGCCTGGCGTCCAAAATGTTTACGCCCTGCCCGAGGGACCAAATCGATTTCCTTTCCATACAGCTAAGCTATGGTCGCTCCCCGGGTCGATCAAGGGCGCAACAGGAAGTGAGGAAGACCCCGGGCTGGGTCAAGCTCGCCGTAGACGTGGCGTCTCCAGCGGTCGCGCACGAAGAACTGGACGCACTGCAGACGACCGGCGCCGCGCTTCTCGCTTTGCCGCCGTTCACCGGCAGGCCGGTGACGGTTCTCAGCGCGAGCAAGCCGATGAGCGAAGCCTCCGAGCTCGCTCGTGACAGCAACGCCAAGCGCGTCGACATTCTGCGCCTCAATCCTGGAGCCCGTCAGGTGTGGGTCGACAGCGACCACGCCATTCCGCTCGAGAAGCCGGAGGCGATCGTCAGTGCCGTCCGCGAGATCCTGTCGACCCTGCGCCGCCCCGAGCGCTGAAGGCGAGCGCCGCTACGACGTTCGGCAAGCACTCGGCGTGCTCATGCGTGGTAGCTGGCTCATGGCGTCAGATTGCGCGCCTCGCCCGATTCCCGGAAATGACGCCGTTCGTAAGCACTGGTACATCTTGTCCCTTGGTGAGCGTCGTCATCTCGCCTAGCTTGGCGCGGCAGTTCGGTCGCCTTCATAGCGGATGCGGTCGGTAGTTTTGGCGATCTTCGACAACGACGGGCCGTCAAAGGCGCCTCATGGCGCGATGCAGGGAGACCAGCAACGGAAATGGCAAGGCAATTACGATTTGCGCACGGCCTCCTATTTTCGCTATTCGCGTTTGCGCTTCATGGCGCCGACCGCGCGTCGGCCGAAGGCGCCTGCCCACCAGGATTTATCCCGGGCGGCGCTATGGTCCCCGGACAAGAAAACGCCGGTTGGACGGGTTGCCTCCACATGTACGACGTCGACGATGGCGGCGGTGGGCCGAGCAAGGGCGGAGATTCCGGTCCTCCTCCTTTCAATGCCGATGAGTTCCGCGCGCTTCTCGAATGGGAAAAACAAGTTGCGCGGGAAAACGAGGAGCGCCTCTTGAAGAGCAATCCTGTTTTGCGCGAATTGAAGCAAGGCGTATGGAAATTCTCACGCTCGCAGCCGAACGATCCCCGCCGGATATGCACCGCATCATTCCTCCAGTCGAATGGCGGCGTGTTGATCATGGATTGGGTGGGCGACGCCAAAGGCACGCTTCTCGCTTTTTTCGGCGGGGCGATCCCACCGACTGCTGACATCCGCACCGAGATGGTTACTCTCACCCAGTCCGGGCAAATCCAGAGAGTTCGCGCATCTCATGCGAGCTTGCCCTGGTCGGCAAAGATCGGAATGATCATATTCGCCGTCCCCTCCACACAGGCGCTGCTCAGCTCGATCGAGGACGCGCAGGATTATTCGGTGGAGCTGCAGGGGCAGGAAGTCATCCACGGGAAGTGGCACAGTGGTTCGACGGCGCGAAAGTGGTTGAGCGCCTGTGTCGGCAAGCGTGGCAAATGACTCGCGATCGGACTGTCGAGCGACTGAGCCATGATTAGAGCGAGAATGAGCATGCGCATTCTCGCCCGCCTCGTCGTAGCAATGTTGGAAAACCGGGGGCGAGATGGTCGAAACTCGCAAGACGTACAAAATCTCCACCCGGTTTGCCACGCGTCTTTGCGTCTTGGCCCTTTTCGCGCAAACCTCGGCCTGCAGCGCGGAATTGCCGCCGGACGTTCCAACGGTACTAGACGCGCGCAAATTCGTCATTTCACAGACCGACGCCGGATGCGACGATACCGAAAACACATACGTCATCAAGGATGACCGAATGATCGTGGTCTCGCAGAGCGGCAAATTCGCCACGATCATCTATGATCTCTATTGCGAGACTTACGCCGTTCGGACGCGCGTGTTCCTTCTGTGGCGGACTCTCCACGGCTACCGGCTGATGCACTTCGCAAAGCCTGTATATGAGCTTCATTGGGCCGACGACGTCGGATCCGAATTGGCGGAGAGGCCCACGGCGATAGGATACGAGGTCGTGACCAGACTTCCGAATGGGAAAATCGATCCGAACAGCCTGGAGATTACGAGCAATGAGCGTTGGGGCGCCCGTCAGGACTCTGGGGAGCAGGGATCATGGCGTTTCCTCCACAATACCGACCGCTATGCGCTGTCTTCGTTCGCGGTTGATCTTTACGGCAGACGCAGTCTCATGCCGACCGAGGGCGATCAACTGAAAGGCGAGCGCTTCATGCTTTTTCCGTCTGGAAAATAACGTCGCCGGGAGCATCGTCGCTTCTCGGAAGTGAATTTCTTACAACCGATGGACGCCATGGCTCTTACCTGCCGCAAATATCGTTTCGTAATTTCCTTCGTTCTCGCGATGGCTCTCGATGCGTCGGTCGAGGCGCTCGCCGCGAGCAGCCCGCTCGAAACGCTGCTCTTCGCCTTCGCGCAGGGCAAGCGGGACAGAGAAATCGCCGCGCTTGCGAACATCGAATGGAAGGGCTTCGCCTATCCCGAGGACTCCGAGAAAGACCTCAGCGTGACTTACCATTTGCGGGGGCAGTTGCGCCTGAGGGGATTTGGCGACGTCGATCTGCCGGTCGGGATCGGCGCGAGCGCGACGAGCAAAAGAGGCAATGAAGGCGACGCCTCGATCGACGTCATTTTCCACAGCGCCAAAGGGGCTCGCGGAATAGAGCTTCAGAAGTTTTATCCGAGCGGCAATTATCAGGAAATTCTCCAAAAGCAGCTGAGCGCCGGGACCGTGACTCTGCTTTCCGACAATTGCAAGACGGACGGATATGGCGATCAGCCCGATGACGAACACACTGCCTTTTTCCGGATCAATCTTCTCGCCGAGCCCAGGCCGATTTTTGTCCGCGCCGGTCGCAATGAGGATGGCGGCAAAAACAGCCCAGGAGAGGCTTTCTTTTCCTTCTCTCTGTTCACGCCCGGGAGCGATATGACGAAGAGATCCTGCGTCACCCGCATCGAGCCGCTTCGATGAGTTCGTCGCGGTTCGGAACACGAACGCAAAGGAGGATGATATGCGAACAGCTTTGTTGGCGTCCTTGTTGATCTTGCTTCTCACGGGCGTCGCGAGGCGCGCACTTGCGGTCGATTGCCCGAACGTAGACGTCGACAAGGTCAAGCGCGCGATTGGCGATTTGTCGGATTTTTACGGCGACGTTCCGTCCTGCCTCGACTGTCAAAGGCAAAGCAAGCCGATCGAGCGGCTGATCTGCCAAAACAGCGGATTGAGACTCATGGAAATTCTGGACACCAAGGCCGCCGTCTACGCCTATGAGAACGCCACCAAGACGCAGACGACTCATTCGAAGCCGGACTGCTCCTTCGTTCGCAAGCAGCTTTCCAATAATTGCGTCGACGCGGTTTGCGCTTGCGCGAATTTGAAAGAGCACACGAACGACTCGCGAGGCGGAGAGTCCCCCTATTACGGCGAGACGCGTTGAAAGTCGGAGCGATCGCATGTCGATGGAACAACGTTTATGGCATTGATGGGTTTCCGATCGCTGGCAAAAGCTCTCGGTCTTGCGATTTCTCTTGCGTCGTGGCCGGCAGATGCGAGCGGCAGGCTGCCAGTCCCGCCATCTTCGCAGATGTTCGCCTCGCATCGCGCATGCGTCTCAGAGATCGAGCGCCAATATGCCGATGACCAGCGACGCATCGCCGAGAAGACAGTCGAGGCCGATGGCTCCAGCCGGGAGACCTCGCTGGAAACATCGGGCATAGAGAGGACGGGGACCAACGACGTACGTTATCAGGCGACCATATGGTATCATCATGGGCGCGTTCGGACTGATCTCGGAAAGATCGAAACGAGCCACAGCTTCGAGACCCGCCTTCAGGAATGCAAAGGCGCGATGCTCCACATGAGTGGAGAGACAGGCTACACATTGAGCACGTTCGAGCCCTGGAAGAAGTCTGCGCCATGACGCAGACGACTCTATCGCGGCGGAAACTCCTTATCGGTGCTCTGGGCTCATGTCCGTTCGCTTATCCGGCGGTGAGCGGCGCGGCGCCCAGCGCCGCGGAGATATTTTCCGATCCGAAGATTGTCGCATTGCTCCACGCGGCCTTTCAGCGGGATAGCAAACGCGCCGCCGAGTTCGTGGCTGCTGGCGCGGATGTGCGCGCGAGAGGCGACAAGAACGTCACGCTGTTGCAATGGGCAATGCTCAACAAGAGCCACTTCGCCTTTCAAGTGCTGCTGAATATCGGCGCCGATCCTGCGCAGCCTGGAATCGACGGCGATACGGCTATCCATTTCGCCGCCATGGCGAATGACTTGGAATATCTGCGTCTTCTCCTCGCGCGCCATGTCGACGTTGACGCCCGCAATGGTCAGACCGGCAGGACGCCTTTGATGGCGGCCTTGATGGGGGAACGGGAGCAGCAGTTCGAAATGTTGCTCGCAGCCGGGGCGCGTATGAACCATGCCGACAACATGGGCAATACCATTCTGCATGTTGCGGCGCAACTCAACGATTCTGCGCGCGTTCTGAGATTGTTGCAGCAAGGAGCCCCGGCGACGGCGCGCAACCGGCAGGGCAAGACTTTCCAGACCTACCTCCTCATGACGCCGGAACGTCTGCTCAACCCAGAGGCATTGCAAGCGCGGCGGAAGATCATAGACTGGATGGCGCAGAACGACGTTCCCGTCGAACGCTGAACGGGTTTGCGCACCGGGAGGCTTCGGCTACGTGCGTATCAGCTTTGCGCGGATCGCCGGCGCATAGGTTCGCCCCACGCGCACTTCCGAGCCGTCGCTCAGAACGACGATCAGCGCCGCGAATGGCGCCTGCTTGATGCGCGTGATGGCGCTGCGGCGCACGATCGCTCCACGATGGATACGTAGGAACTCTTCGCCGTCGAGACGGCGTTCGAGCGAGGACAGGCTCTCCTGAAAGAGATAGTCCGCGCCAGAAACGTGGATGCGCACATAGTCGCGCTCCGCCTGGAAGCGGATTACATTGTCCAGCGTGACGCGCAAATATTCGCCTCGCGCCTTCACCCAGAAGTCGGTCGACTTTTTCGGCTGTTCGGTCAGAGTGCGTTTCAGGGAGGCGATCATTTCCTGCAATTCGGCGACTCGGTCGGCCTGAAGGCGTGCGCCGGCGGCGATCCGCGCGCGCTCCAAGGCGCGAGCGAAGCGTCCCGGCTCGATCGGCTTGGTGACGTAATCGACGGCGTTGGCCTCGAAGGCGCGCAGGGCGTGATGGTCGAATGCGGTGACGAAAACGACGACCGGCGGCTCCGGTCCGAGGCTCTCCAAAACGTCGAAGCCGCTGCCGCCCGGCATTTGGATGTCGAGCAGAAGAATGTCGGGCTGCGTTTGCTCAGCCGCGCGACGAGCCTCCCGGGCGTCGGCGGCTTCCTCGATCCGGCCGACCCATTCCATCTTCGCGAGCAGACGCAAGAGCCTGCGGCGCGCGAGCGGCTCATCATCGACGACGAGAATCGTGAGCTCGCTCATGCGAGCCGCCACGGGAGATCGATGGATGCCCGGTAGCGGCCGGGCGCGACCGGGCCGGATGAAAACGAGCCGTCGCCTTGAAAGCGGGCGTGCACGCGTTCCGCGACGTTGCGCAATCCGACTCCCATGCCGGCGGGCTTCTTGCCGTCATCATCCATCGGCATGTCGTTCTCGACCGTGAGGTGAAGCCTGTCTGCTTCCCGGCGCGCGCGCAGCGCGATCTCGACCTTGCCGACAGTGGCGCCGACGCCGTGCTTGATCGCGTTCTCGATCAGCGGCTGCAGGATCAGGCTGGGCACAAGCGCGCTGCGCACGTCCTCGGGCATGTCGATGCTGAACGCCATCCGGTCGGAAAAGCGCTCCCGCTCTATTTCCAAATATTCTTCTTGAAGAGCCAGCTCATCCGCCAAAGACACGTCATGCATGGGATCGAGCGACAAGGTCGTGCGGAGGAATGTGGAGAGCGACAGGACCATTCGCTCGGCGCGGGTGGCGGAGCCCTCCTCGATCAGGCCAGCGATCGAGTTCAGCGTGTTGAAGAGAAAATGCGGATTTACCTGGTATCGCAACGCGCGCATTTGCGCGGATAGCGCTTCCTCACGGGCAGCGGCTAGCCGACGTCCGCGGTCATGGAGTTCGAAACTGAAGATGAGGCTAACGAACAGACAGGACCAGCCAAAAAACAACGCCGCACCTAAGGCTGTGTCGTTGATGAAACTATTCCAGTCGTGGGTAGCCAGTTGTGGCAAAGGGTAGACGGCTTGAGCGGCGTAGCCCAATGCAGCCCAAACCGGCGCTGCTGCTAGGGAGATCAAGAAGGAGGAAATGACGAAAATCGGCAGGGAGCTTTCCGATGGCCCGCGACGGCTCGCCCATCTATCTAAGCAAAACAAAATATACGAAATCAAGGCTGTAATAAGCCATCCAGATCCATATCGAACAATTTTTTCTACAATATATACGACGCGCTGGGTATAGTCTACAGAGTCCGTTATTTTAAGCATCCAAAGAAGAACCGATGAAAGGAACGCGCCTCCCCAATAGATCAGGCCGAAGCGAATGGTGGCCTGACGGATTGCGCATGCGTTAGACGATCTCTTCATCACCCTTCATTCCCTCTTCGACCTACAGGGCCTTTCCATTCATCGACTCGTGTCGGCGTTCATAGGACGCCGGCAAAGCGGTCTTCGGCATACCGTTCGTCCCCCGACAATAGCGGTTCGCAGATTCTTGCCGCCGCTCGTCGCCGCGCTCGCGCTCGTCGCCGGAAGGCGAGTGAGCCCGCGCTCCAGCGATGCTACGAAGCTGCGAAAGGGACCACGGGGAAGTTTCAACATGGATAGATACGACATTTCGGACATAGCGCCAAACCTTCGGGGCAGCAGGCATTCAGGAGGCCCCGCGATTATCGAGCACAGTGCGACAGCGAGCATCGTTTTGTTCGCGGTGCGGACGAAAGACGCGGACGATTTTCTCGCTCGGGTGCGTCACATGCTGCCGGAGGGCAGCGTGCTGTATGCGCGGCGCGAAGTGACCCGCGCGCAAGACTCGCGCCTCACACACGGGCTGTCCACGCTGACCGAGCGACAACACGACATTCTGCGGCTCTTGATGCATGACCTGTCGAACAAGGAGATCGGCCGGCGATTGAAGCTGTCGCATTTCACGGTACGCAATCATGTCTCGCAACTGTTGAGACAGTTGAACGTCCCGTCGCGCAAGGCTGTCGTCGCTTTGCTGAATGACGCCCTCGCCGCCGATGCGCATGTCCTGCCCCTATCCGATTGACGGCGCCGGACGAGCGTGTTCCTCGCCCCGAGGCGTCATAGGACATTATTTGTCGCGTCTCTCGCAGGAGCAATGCGCGCATCGTACCGGTGCGTCGGCGTAATTGATTTCGCGAGGATCGGATGGCTCCATGCCTTATCCGACGATTTGGGATTTCAAAAACTATGCGAAATTGTTGCGCCTTGCTCATCCTGCTCCTCACCTTCGGCTCGGGGTCTGCGCAGGATTCAAAAAAAGCGCTCCAAGAGTGGATCGACGATCCGAGTCATGTAAGCTTCCAGGGGATGATCCCCCTGAGCGGCAAGAAGCACGGAGACTATCATCGCGGCTATCGCTGCCCGAGCTACGAAGCGGCGACTTTCGTCGTTTCTATCGTCGAGAAGGCCCATCTGCACGAGAAAAAGCCGAAAGTGTTGCGCGCCACGCTTTTGCGCTCGCTCGCCGGACAAGCCTGCGAACCCGCGGCCGCCGGACAATACCGGCCGCTCCAACTCGGCAACGTCTCGCAAATCGATAACGGGCCGGAGGCGGGCGAGGAATGGACCGCCCTACGTGTCCAGGCGCCGGATGGAGCGGAGATTGGACTCGTTTACGACGCGAGCATCTACGGGATCGATGACTGAAGCGCATGTGGAAATGGTGACCGCGATGATCGACTTCCCCGGCGGGAGCCGGCATAGGCTGGCTTGGCGCTATGGACTGGCGCTCGTCGCGATCACTTTCTTCGCCTTCTTGCCGCTGCTCTCTCTCTTCGCCGCGAGCCTCGTCGCGAGCGCCAACAGCTGCACGCTTGATGAAGGCAATCCGCACCCCTGCCTCATCCTCAGTTCGGACGCGGGACAGACCCTCTACAATATGGCGGTCGGCGGCTGGCTGATGATCTTCACCCTGCCCATCGGCGCCGGATTGTTCGTCTTGTGGCTGCTGGTCCTCGTGGTTCACTCATGGCGGCGACGTAAGCGGCCATCGTTCGACTGAACCGGCTGACACGGCGATGAATTTCCCCGCCACGCCGCCATTCTCCTTTGCTCATCGGGCGAACGCTATCCGCTCACTCATTCTTCGAGGTCGCGAAATGTCCAGAAAGACGCCTTCCCTGCCAGCCGGCGCCGGTTTTCGCCTAGTCACCGTCCTCGCGCTCGCATCTCTTCCCGCATTGGCCGCGTCGCCAGGTCCGTTCAGAGCCGTCGATCGCGACTCTCCGTCGAATTATTGGATCGAGGACCGTAGCTGGGGCGGCGGCGCTCGCTTTGTGTTGAATCTGAAACAGAGCCTAGCAGCGGACGCGGCGCACCGAGATTTTCTCGCCGGAACCGAATTCGAAACAAAAGTCCGGGCGCCGTCCCTGAAGTTTCTCGCGGGAGGCGACCCTGAATTTACGTTTGGTTGCGTCGACCGGGATCCGGCGAAAAGCTACTGGCGCTTTCGCGTGGGAATCACGCCGCCCGGATCTGGCATCACGAGCAAGGACGAGATCGCGTATGAGAAGGGCATAAAATATTACTTCGGCGCGCCGGGAATGCTCGTTCTCCTGGGCGAGGCGGACAAGGAGATAAAGCGCATTGCGCTTGCGCCGAGCGACGACGCGCTCGAAACCGCCGCTCTGACGCAAGACGATGTCCAAGCCATCCTGAACGCGTCCGTGATCCGCGCCAAGACGCCGCGGATTTTTTTCGAATCTGGAACCTCGGCGCTGAAAGCGATGATCGACGGTAATCCGAAGCTTCCCTGCGCCGCGCGGTGAGCTCGTGTGTCGATCGGCGTCCCCCCTCTCTCTGGAAAGTCAGGGGCGTAAAATGTCAGAAGCAAAGCGCACGGCGTCGCCAGAGCGTGTGTCGTCACGATCGCAGGGCTCGGAGTCTCGCATCGCTCTCGGTAGAGGCCGCCCCTCGGCGGCCGACACGGCGATGAGTCCACCCGCCACGCCGCCGTTCTCTTTTGCTCATCGGGCGAACACTATCCGCTCGCTCATTCATCGAGGTCACAAAATGCCCAGAAAGACGCCTTCCATGCCAATCGGCGCCAACTCCCTCCTCGCAACCATGGTCGCTCTTCAAATGCTCGTGGCGCTTCCCGCGATGGCCGCCTCTCCGGCGCCGCTCAGAGCCGTCGATCGCAATCCTCGGGCGAATTGGATCGAGGCGTTTGACTGGGGCGGCGGCGCTCGCTTTGTGTTCGATCTGAAACAAAGCCAGGAAGCGGGCGCGCCGTCCCTGAATTTTCTCGCCGGAGGAGCGCCGGAATTTTCTTTTGGTTGCGCCGACCAGGATCCGACAAAGAGCTACTGGCGCTTCCGCGTGGGAGCCACACCGCCCGGATCGGGCATCACGAGCAGGGACGAGATCGCCCACGAGAAAGGCATGAAATATTACTTCGGCGCGCCGGGGATGCTCGTTCCCCTGGACGAGGTGGACAAGGAGATAAGGCGCACTCCGCTTACGCCGAGGAACGGCTCGCTCGAAACCGCTGCTCTGACGCAAGACGATGTCCAAGCTATCCTGAACGCATCGGCGATCCGCGCCGAAACGCCGCGGATTTTTTTCGAATCCGCAACGTCGGCGCTGAAAGCGACGATCGACGGCAATTCGAAGCTTCCCTGCGCGACGCGGTGAGCTCGCGTGTCGATCGGCATCCGCTCCTTCTCTCTCAAAGGTCAGGGTCAGAAAATGTCAGAAGCAGAGCGCGCCGCGCGCGGCGTCGCCCAAGCGCTCGTCGTCACCATCGCAGTTCCGTGGATTCTCGCGTCGCTGCCCGTCGAAGCCGCTCCTCGGGAGAAACTCGAAGTCATCGACTCGAGCACTCGGTCGGAATGGATTATGGATGAGCGCGCCTGGGGTGGCGGCGTCCGTTTCTATTTTCCCAATGCGAAACATAAATCCGGCCCGACTGACCTGACGCCCAATTTTGCGCTCGGCTGCGACAGCATCGACCCCGGAAAGAGCGTTTGGCGATTCCTCGTAGAACTCGCGTCGCTAGGCTCCGACGCTTCGGGCGAGGAGGAAACCGCCAATATGAAGAACAAGGCGTATTACTTCGGCGCGCCGGGCACGGCCATCCTTTTTGACGAAATGGACAAGGAGTTTAAGCGCGTTCCCATTCGAGCGACAGCCTGGGGCACATTGGAAACCGGGCGTCTGACGCGCGAACAGGTCAAGAGCTTCACGGAAGCGTCGCAGATCCGCGTCGAGACGCCAAGGGTCGTCTTCGATACGCGCGCTCTTGGGGCCAGTGGTCTCCACCTGATGCCCAAGCTTCCCTGCGCCGCGCCGTGAGCACGGAAGGAGTATCTCGATGTCGGATAGGCTGAAGCAATTTCTCGTCGTCGTCCTCATGACGGCCTCACCCGCTTACGCCGCATCGTCCAGCGTGACTGTGGACGAAAGCGGCGTAGTGGTCGCCGGCGCCTGGGGCGCGCGCAAAGCCTATGCGCCTCTGGATGCGGCCGGTATCTTGCCGGGCTTCCTCGGCGCCTGGGCCATGCGTCCGGAAATCTGTGGCGAGGCGCAGCGCTCGTCCTCGTTCCCGGACCGGACCCCCAACGGATTCGTCTGGATCGCCGCCGATCGCATCTCCACCAAATCCGGCCCGCTCGTCGTCGCCAGCGCTTATGTCCGAACGCCAGAGACTTTGACGCCGCGAGACGTAGAAGCCGCTCTGGCCGAGAAGCGCAAAATCGTCATTTCGTCCGAGAGGGAGCGGAACGCCGCCGAGATGCTCGTCGAACTGCGCCCGCTTCGGCAAAGCGAAAGCCATATCTATCAGCTCAGCCTCTCGGACGAGAAGAAAACGCTCGTGATCGAGGAAGCCGGCCGTGAGCGCGTCACATTGAAACTTTGCAAATGAACCGTCTCATGCCCAAGACGACGGGAGAATTTCGGAGGGTCGCGCCTCGCTTCTCGGAGCGGGACAATATCGGCCACTGCGCCCATACGCGCCGGCTGACGGAAGCGGCTGGCTGAATCGGATAGAGGCCGGCAGCAGCGTGCAAGCGCCCGCGCCGGCGTTTCTCATTGCCGGCCCGCCCAGCGAAACGCCAGCACCGCGGCCGTTTCCTTCGGAGGCGCATCTTCCTCGCCGCTCAAGGCGTAACTTATGGGGACCTCGATATCGAATGGCGGCTCGGGCGCCGCCTCGGGAGAAAGAGCGATGGGAATTCGGTAAGTCTGCCGTCCGTCGGCGTCGAGCTTGACGTCCCAACCCTTCGAAGCGCTCGTGGCGCCGCCTCCCGGGACACAGCGCTTCGCCACGAACCTGCGGGCCCTGGCGTCGGACAGATACGCGGATCGCTCGCAGGTCCATGGATCGATGCGGATCAGCGCCGTCTCCACCTGCGAGATCACGCCGGAAGCGAACTCGATCTCGAGCCATTCGACTCCCTTGCCGGGGACCTCATGGACATCGACCAGTCGCGCCGTGAAATGCGGCATGCGAACGGTATCGCGCCCGGCCGCCATTGTGCCCCCGGCCGCAAGGCTGAAGACGCCGACGACAAAGCGGCATAGAAAAAGTTTTCGTGTCGATATCATCCCGTGTCTCCCAAGAGACTTTTCCACTTGTGGCGCTGCTTCATACGCTGCTTTATCGACAGCGGACCAATCGCGAGACCGCCGACGGATAGGGCCGCACCGTCCGCCATTCGAGAACGGCGCTATCGGACGAAAGGGTGAGCTCTTCCGTAGAATCCCACTTTCCTCCGCCGCCCGAATTTCGAGTGTTGAAAATAATCGTGCGGCGCGAGCTCCCCATAGGGAGAACCCCGAGAGCGATCATTTCCCCTTCCGACTGATGCAGACCTTTGGAATCGATTGCGAGCACGGCGATCGTTTCTCCCCCGGTGCAATTATGGGCCGAATAGGCCCATTTTCCGTGATATTGCAGGGGAATCTCGTGCAACGGGCGCAGCGTTTCCGCAGCATCAATTCCCTCGGGCGGGGCCTCGTCCGAGACTCCGACAGAGAATTCCAACCGTCCGTTGCTCTTGTGGCGGTAGACGTCCAGCAGCAGCGACGGATTGCCGTCGACGATGGCCGCGCTCGTTTCCTTGTCGATCGTCAACATGGCGCCGGCGATCTCGACGCAGTGCGTCGTCCCCGCAAAATAAGCGTCGACGCTGTCGCCCTTTCGGCGCAGACCTCTTACATGGACATTGAAGCGGTCCTGCTGGAGAATGGCGACCGCGTCGGACAAGGCCTCCCCCTTGTTGCTGACCTGATCCTCCGGCGCGATTTCCGTACAATATTCGGTGAGATAGTCGCGAGCTGCTTTATCGCAGCCGCCTGGTCCTGCAAAGCCGAGCGCAGACGGCCAAAGGCAATATGAACAGGCTAGAAAGCCGACCGTGGCGTTTTGCCGCCATCGTCTTCGAGACATCGCCAGTCCTCGCGTCGAGCCATTCGATCCGTGGCTATTCCCGGCGCCGCACGCGGTCAACATACATGAAGTACCGGTTCGCTTTTACGCTCAACTTCGACCCGCACCGACGATAGGTTCGACTGGCAAGCAGGATCTGACATGAGTGCGAACAATGTGCACCTTCTCTTCGACTTCGTTCATCAGCCGACTTTTGGTCGCTCTGACGCTGCCTCAAATTCTGTCAGCCGTGCCGGCATGGGGCGGCGCCGAAAATCCAATTGCTGAACTCGAACAGCATGAACTCGAACAGGCTGCGCTCGCGTGCCAGTCTCGGAGTTATCAAGAGTTGTTCACCACGATGATCCGGTCGGCAGCCGTGCGAAAAAAATACGCCGCGCCTCAGATCGATTATGAGGAACGCGGCAAAAAGAACGAGACGAGGAAGAGCGCGATTCCGAAAGAGAGCTACGACAAATTTCCGATCCAGATGTTCGATTTCTTTTGGAAAACGACCGTCCCGGCGAAGCCCGGCGACAAAGAAGAATATGTGATGATGGAGTTCAATCAGGGCCAGAGCAATCAGATTTCCGTCGAGTGGACGCGCGTGCATTACCGGGGACCGTACGTGGGCGAGGAGAATTTGGGGACAGCGTACGACCTCGACGGCAAGCCTTATCGTCCGGGAAGGCGAGTCGATGGCAAATTGCTTCTCTACCCGACCAAAGATTGCTGGGAGCTCGTCGCGGATATTCGTTATCTCAGATAGTGCCGAGACGGCGAGCGAGCTGCTGCACGTATAGAGGCAAAAGGCCGGCACATGACGGTCGGCGCGGTCGGAAGCCAGCCAGACTGGTTCAATGGAAATGCCTCATCGATTGAGCCTCCCTTTCGCCATAGGGCAAGGTCGGCGCTTTGCAGCGCTGTTCGCGTCTTGAAGACATTCGGCGGCGAGATCGTCGTCTAAGCGGGAAGGCTGCGACGCCGTGAGCTTTCGCGTTCTGTTAGGAGAGATCATCGTGTCGCTTGGATTCAATCAGCTCAATAGCTCTGTGACTGAACGTAAGCGCTGTTTTCAGGCCACGTCTTTCGGCGCAGTGGGCGCGGCGTAGGCCCACGGCATGAGTTCATCGAGTTTGCTCGCGAGATGGCCGTCGACGATCTTCGTGAGAACGTCAGGCATGTATGCCTGTGGATCGACGCCATTGAGCTTACATGTCTCGATGAGCGAGGCGACAATCGCCCAGTTCTCGCCCCGCCGTCCGAGCCGGCGAAGAGAGCGTTTTTGCGATTGAGAGCGATCGGCCGGATCGCGCGCTCGACGACATTGGAGTCGAGCTCGATGCACCCATCGTCGATGAAACGCGTCAGGCCGTCCCAGCGCGACAACGCATAGCGGATCGCCTCGGCGAGCTTGGTCTTCTGGCTGATCAGCGCCAGCTTTTCTCGCAGCCAGAGCTCGAGCGCGTCGAGGATGGGACGAGATTTTTCCTGTCGCGCATCACGACGCTGGTCGGAGCTTCGCCCGCGGATTTCGCTTTCGACCGCGTAGAGCGCGCCGATACGTTCGAGCGCCTCGCGGCCACCAGAGACCTGTGCGAAGGCATCAGTGTCGCGGATCGAGGACCTCTAGAGACGCATCGGACGAGACGCGATATCGCCGAGGCCCATATGCTCATGTTTGCCGGGAGGACGGACGAGGCGCGGCAGCTCTATTTGAAATGCCGCGGCGAATTGCGCAATGAGGATATCGGATATCTCGTCTTCGTGGCGCCGACGTGGGAGCAGATAATTCGCGAGGAATTCAGTGAATTCTGCGAGGTCGGGCTCCATCATCCTTTGATGGATGAAATCGCCGCCATTTTCCTCGATACAGAGTGGCGACTTAGTACAGGGGCGCCGGCGAAGCTCTGGTTGAGGGCGCAAACGAAGACGAACTCGTGACGCCGGGCGATGCTGCGCAATTGATGCTCGTCGGGAAGAGGCAAGCGTGGCGGCGCGCGAGTGGTCTATTATTTTCTCGACGACGCGATCCCGCTCTACGCGCTGCTGGTCAATCCGAAGAACGAAAAGACGGATCTGTCCGCCGAGGATAAGCGGGCCGCCACGCCGCTCGTCGAGGCGATCAAGGCCGCGAGGAAAAGGAAATGAGCGCGTTCGGAAAAGAGCTGATCCAGTCGCTCGGCGAAGCGCTGGCGCATGTGAAGGGCGATGGTCCGGCTGTTGTTCACGTTCCTGTGGATCCGCGCGAGATTCGCAAGCATGCCGGGCTGACGCAGGCGGAGATGGCTCCCCTCATGGGGATGAGCCTGTCGGGCTATCCGGAAATGGGAACAGGGCCAGCGCGCGGTCAGCGGCCCGGCCGCAATGCTGTTACGCGTGATCGCGACGGAGCCGGAAGCGGTGAAAAGGGCGCTCGTGGCGTGACGTTCGAACAAACGTCTCGCGTTCGTTAATGGCGAGGATGCGCCATAACCGGCCATTCGTCGCGGACGACCCGAGGGACCGCTTTCCCTGGATTTCGCGGACGTTCGCGGCGGCGGATCGCCTGGACATAAAGCTGCGGCTTCTGAGGCCCGGCTGAAGCTCTCGTGACGCGCTTCGTTCCCTGATGACGGTCGCGGCGTTAGCTATGCCGAGTTATCGATATGCGTTTGCGCGCGGCGGCGGCGAGAATTGGCGATTTCGCGCGCGATCGGAAGCCTGCGGTCGAAGGCCGGCTCGGCGATGCGTCCGACGAAGATCGCGGGATCGGCGCCGTCGCCGACTTCGACCTGGCGCATGAGGCCGAAGGCGTCGCCGGCGTCGAACACATTGGTCACTGTGCATCGGCGATCCGAGGCCCGGCGGCGCGAGGCCGCAATCGACGCGGTCAAAGGTGGACTTGCTCTGAAATGCTGAGAGCGTCGTTGCACGCCGATGCGGCTTTCCATCTTCGGGAGCTCGAAAGCGATCCTGCGCAGTCCATGCGCCGCTCGACGGCGAGTAGGAAGTGCGCCGTCGCGAAGGCGGTCCGCACGGAACAGCATTTACGCGAGACGTGGCGGAACCATGTGCGCGGCTTCTATCGGCAAGCATGGGGGACGTCACGGTCACGGCGCCCCTGACGACAGCAGAGAGCGCGGCTTAGGCTCGTTCCGCGCGCAGAGTCTACCATCGCAGGATTCTAATTTGCACCGAGAAGTAAAGCAGAGCCCTATTGGAGGCGCTGCGACAGAATGCGCAGCCCCTGAGCATCAGTATGTCACGGTCACAGCGATGACATCTGAATACGCTCCGACAGGCGGCGTCTGACCTGAGTACACCCGTCCGAAGATCGTGAGCGACTGCGCCGATGCGTTCCCGGTTCCCGCTACCGTGTTCGCGCCGATCAAGTCTCCCCACGGCGCGCTTCTCGCGCTATTGCTGTAGAGTCCATAGGTGATCGTGTCGCTGCCTGCGTGCATTTTGCGTTGCGTCGGATCGGTGGCTCCCGACAATCCGCCGGACAGGCCGACCGTATAGGGGAGACCATTGCTGCACGTCAGGCTCATCGTGGATTGCGCATCTATATTCGATCCGAAGCTCAATATGTTCCCAAAATTGAGATTGTTGGCGGATACGCTGCAATTCGCTTGAACAGTCGCGGATGCGGAAAAAGAGACCGCGCTCGATTTTGTCCCTTGGGTCGATACGCCGCAGATCGCGACGGGGCTGAGATTCGGATTTTGAAACATCTCCAAGCTCGTGCTCACGTCGATGAAGTTGTTCGTATAGGTTCCGACGCCCGCGCTCTGCTGGGAGGCGAGAACTGAGCCATATAATGTGACGCTGGCGGAGCCAGAGCCGCTCGTGATCGGAATCAGAATGGATAGCCCATTGGTCGTCGCGCTATAGGCCGGCACATAGGCGCTGTAGGATCCCATCACCGTCGTCAAGCTGGCGTCTTTGTAGATTTCGAACAACAGCGTCTTGGGTCCGCTGATGAGCTGACGTGGCGGCCAGGACGTCGACTGGCCGGGTCCTATGCTCAGGCAAACGGTCGCCGAGACCGCATTGGGGTTTGCCCCCGAACATATGATGGAAATAATCGAAGGTTGCGCCGGAGACGCAGCGCCCGAGAGCACATCCACGATGCCGAACGACATCGTGCCCGACGTCGAGCATGACATAGCCGCGACGGCTTCGCCGCTCGATGTCGTCAGGCCGAGGAAAGCGGTAACGAAAAAAAGAAGGGCGCTCGAGAAAAATTCGTTTATTCGCATGTCACTCGGATCTCCCTATTCGGCCCGGCCGTCTGCGGAGCCTCGAAAGTGCCGCGACAATCCCTGGTTCCAAGATCGATGATGATCGAATTGCTCGCTGTGAGATCGGTCACAAAGGCGCGGCCGTCATAGCCGACGACGAAGGCGCTATCGCTGTCGACGAGCTTGCCGCGGCTTCCGACTTCGATCGGCTTTCCGGCCTTGTCGGTCAGGACGAGGACGATGGGCTTGGCGTTTGCCTTCGCGCCGAAATCGATCGCGACGCCGCTGCGATATCGTGGCGCGACGACCTCTTGGGTTTTCACCGAAACCACGTCGACCGGCAGCGTCATCAGATCGATGTCGACCTTGTTGCGTTGATAGGAGCGGAGCGTCGGTATCAACAAGGTTCCGAGAACATTGGTTTCGCCGACGCGGCTATTGTCATGCGTCACCGTCACGCCGGGAGCGCCGGCGTTCACGATCGCAAAACTATCCTCGACCTTCGGCCCGATAGCGACATTCATGTCGGCGAGCGCGATCGCGCCTTCGAATTGCGCCGCGCCACTCACAAAATTCGCTTGTTGCAGGCCGTTGATGCGGGCTGTTCCGACAGGGGTTCGATAAGAGACCGCCCCGTTCGTCATCGACGTGGGTCCCTGGGTTCGGTTCAGCGACCACCCATAGCTCCCGATGCTCGCTTCCATGTTCTTGCTGGCTTGCGCATTGAAGCCGATACGGCCTTTTCCCGTTGTCGGATCGAACACGGTCTGCGCGCCGCCTCCGACTTGAACATTTCCGCCGATCGGGAAGGAAACTCCCGCGAAAACCCCTTTGTTTTCTATGCCGGAAATATTGCCGAAAACAGTGACGAACAAGCTTCCCTCATAGGGAAGCTGTCGCGAGTACGAAGCGGTCAATGTTTGAGAGGCCATGAGCCGGTTCGATTGCCAAGCCCAGATTCGATCCCTGTTGTCAGGCGTGATCTGCGCGAAGGTGAACGACGCATTGCCGCCGATTACAGGGAGTTTCGCGCCCAGAGAAATGCGATTGATCATGCGCGGCGGATGAACGAAAACGAGGTTCGCAGCCAGCTGTTGATTGGTTTGAGGAGTATAGAGATAGAATGAACGGGAGTCGGCGGCCCAACGGGCTGCGGTCGCAGAGGCGAGATCGTCGAAAGCGCCGAAGGTCTGCTGCGTGCTGGCGCTGAATGAAACGCCCAGCGGCGTCATCACATTATATGACGCATAGCCTTGGCCGCCGAGCGCTGTGAGATAGCGGGACCCCGAGACGGCGGCGGTCAGCGAGCCGAATCGTCCAAATTGCGTCGCCGCCCCGATGCTTCCATTGTAGAGCCCGGAGCCGAGTTCCGCATGCCCGAGCACAGTCAATTGGTCTGTCACGCCATACCGAGCGCTCGACGAGACGACGGGCCTGTTGTCGTAATCATTCGAGCGATAGGCGTAAAATTTTCGCGCGAATCCCGCTTCGAACGTGTAGTCGAAGAGGCCCGAGGCGATGAGGCGCTCGTTCGTGAATAGAGAGAGATCGGTTCTTGTTTCCCGTCCAGATGCATCTCGAATGACGACTTCGGCATTGCCATTCGCGGACGAAACGGGAAGATTGGCGATGCGAAACGGCCCCTCCGACACCTGTTGCGAAAATATAGGCATGCCGTTGACGAGCACGTCGACTGATGACGGCACCGCGGCGCTTCCCGAGATAGAAGGCAGCGCCGCGGTCACAATGTCCGGGCGCATGGAGAAATTTCTTTGGATCTGCATCCCGCCGAGTCGCATCGGCCTCGTCCAATCGAGGGCGCCGGAAATCGTGTCGCCGGCACGATACATGGTCTGCGTGTCGGGATCGGCGTATGCGTAAGCGGTCTCGAGTCTCAAACCGATGGTATTATTGGCGCGGTATAGATTGAAGTTGTTCGTGTTTCCGATGATGCCCGTCTGCGTCACGACCCCATAGGGACTGAAAATTCGGATATCCGTGGATAGGCTGGCCGCCGTGATCGCCGGCCTCCAATGTGTGATCGCAGTGGAGGACGAAGCGAACATCACATAATTCACCAAACCTCCCCATGACGACGTCGCGCTTGGAACGGCGGGACGTTCGCCGCGGCTGTCGTAAATTTTTGGAATGCGCTGATCGTCGGACAGATCGAAATAGAGCTGCTGCTTCGGCTCGTCGTAACGATAGGCCAATCCAGAACCATTCAGAACGACCATATCTTTGCGCCCGCCCGCGCGTGGCGGCTTGACCCCGATGTCCTCGAGATCGCCTCGCTCGACCGCGAAGACGCCGTCTGGCGATTTCCTGGCGGATACGAGCAGACCCGTCGATTTGCCATTTACGTAAGCTTCCAGACGGAGGTCCAAAGTCCCTGTGGACGCACGATCGCCTTCCATATCGGCGATCGCATTTTGTTCGAGCTCCAGGGCTCGCGCGCGGCTTTCGGCAAGCGCGCATTCTATGAAAATGCAGCTGGCGGCTATGATGCTGAGCCGCCGCAATGTCGAACCTATCGAGGTTTTGCGACGACGGATATGAACTCACGATCTACAGTAGCCGAAACTTTTCCGTCCCGGAGATCGAACTTTCCCGGCAGCTTCCAACGTCTTTCCGAATGTCCTAACGCATAGCCCGCCAGCCCATTCGCGATGGGCTTGCCGTTCAAAGAGAGAGCAGAGATTTTGGCCCGACGATCGCCTTCGTTTTTCGCGACGAGGAACCGACCGCCGTCGCGATTCGTGACAAACCAGGATAGGCGAGGCTGACTTCGCGTTTCCTCATAGAAAAAAATGGGAATGACATAGCGCAGAGCCACGGCGATAATCCCGTTGCGTCGCATCGTGGCGTCGGGGATTTCGTCGACGACGAGACGGTAGCTTTCTTCACCTGCAATCGGCGCTTCGACGATTCTCACCACGCGTATCGTATATTCCGCGCCAGGGCCGATCTCCGCCATGGGAGGCGAACAAACGACATTTTGCGTCGGCTCCAGGACATCCTCTCCATGCTCCTGTCGCCAGACGAAAACGCGGACTTGGCCATTGATCGGTCGATTTCCGCTGTTTCGAAGCGTGATCGTCACCGTCTGTTGTGGAGCTGCGGCCTCGAGCGAGATCGGCGAAACTACGAGCGAGGCGGCGGACGCGCCGTCGAAGACGGCTGCGCTGCAAAACAAAGAGAAAACGAAAAATAGCCTCTTTGATTTCACTGCAATTCCTCTGCGGACGATGAGGTCGAGAAGCGACAAAGGCGCCGGCTTTTCTCGCGAAATGCGCCGGCTGCGCGATGTCTTCGATCACTCATGAGATTGATCGGGCGCCCTTCGCCGAAAAGCGAAGCCGCCTCGTTCAAAAATTCACTGTCACGGTAATCGTATCGGAATACGCATCGGGAGTGCTGAACTGCCCGGCCGGGATTTGCCCATAGACTGTCAGGAGCTGAGGAGCGCCAGTGCCAGTGCCCGAAACCCACCCAGGCGCCACATCATCCCAATTTATCGAATATCCGGAGTTTTGAAAGAGCGAGTAATTCAAAAGCGCCGCCGATCCTGCAGCCTTCATCTGACGCGTCGTGGTGCTCGCGCCATACAAGCCTTGGTTCAATCCGACATTGTAAGGCGTGCCATTCGTGCAGCTGACAGTGAGAGCGGAGGTCGTTTGATTGAGGACTCCACCGTAATTGCCGAAGAGCATCGGGAGCGCCGAAACCTCACAAAGGCTCGTCACATTCGCCGACACGGTGAACGTGGTCGTGACCGTCGCCGCTTCGACATGATTCGCAAAAGCAAGCGCTATGATTGCTCCGCCGAGAGCTGATTTAAACGATCTATGCATAATAATCCTCGTCGCATAGTGATGCATGAAAGGAAATTGAGAGAGATGAAGATCGCGCACAAATACATATACAATATACTGTCTCTTTAATATCGTTAGATATTCAGAATTAAAATTGGTGCTTTTACGGAAATATTACTATCGTGCGTAAAAACGCGCGCTTTGGTTCGTCGGACGGGGCCGCGGGCGCAGCTGCCGGTCTCGACGGCAGCCTCTCTCGGATTACGCGATCATTCCACGCCCACCGCATAGCGGCGGCGGATCGACAAGCCGCCGATGGGGCCTCGTAATCGACGATCACCTCTCTGGGAAAGGCTCCGCTGGAGCATAGGCGGCGAGAAAAACCCCGACTCCGCTGGTGATCGCGCGGTTGCGCTCGGTCGCCGACACAGCCGACTCGTCGCCGAGCATGGCGCGCAACTGAAGGTCGCCACGGATCAGGCCGATGAAATGCTTGGCGACGTCGCGGGGCGCGGACCGGCGGATCGAGCCCGTCGCCATTGCGGTCTCGAACACCTCCGCCAATCGCGCGATCAGCCTGTCCGGCCCGTTCTCGTAAAAGAGCTTGCCGAGCTCGGGAAAGCGCCGGGCCTCGGCTGCGACGATTCGGTTCGTCGCCACCACGTCGGGCGACAGCAATAGATCGAGCACTGCGCCGGCGAGACGCTCCATTTTGCTTCTCAAATCCGCGGCGCCCGTCACCCCCGACACCAGGCCGGACGAAAACCGGTCGCCGGTCGACCAGATCACCGCCGTGAACAGTTCATCCCGGCTGCCATAATGCGCGTAGAGCGTCGCTTTGCTGACGCCGGCTTCCTGAGCGATCGCCTCCATCGACGTTTCGGCGAAGCCCCGGCTGAGAAACAGCCGGTGAGCCGCCTCGACGATGCGCTCGACGGTACGCGGTCCTCTCGTCCTGACTTTCGGCCTGCCGGGCTCCGCCATTGCGATCCTCATTCTATGTCTGCAACTGAACGATATCGTTCAATAGTTGACGGATAGTTTGGATAATGATAGCAATTTGCAATGAAAATAGGAAACCTACTCGTTCATTTGAGCGGAGCACGATGTCTCGGAAGAGATGATCGCGGCGCGGAGACCTGCGCGCGCACGTCAACCTACAAAGGACGCCGTCTTCAGGGTAAGCGAGGAGCGCCATGACCAACATTGTCTGC
>NZ_LUUM01000246.1:0-111162 GCF_001644125.1 Methylosinus sp. R-45379 | reverse complement strand
GCGGCGAGCTCCTCGAGCGTCTTTTGTCCGGCGGTCATGCCTATTCGCCTAGCACGTCGCGCGGCTTTCTGGAAATCCGGCGCGCTCGTTGCATCACGGGCGGACGCGCGCATTGCGCCCTCGAAGCCGCGAGTGGTATAGCGCGCGGGACGAAGTCGGAACGGAGCTCCATAAAATGTCCGTCGATCAGGCGACTGTCCGCCGCATCGCCCATCTCGCGCGCATCGCCGTCGAGGACCAAGAGGTCGAGCGCCTCGGCGCGGAGCTCAACGCCATATTGGATTTCGTCGCCGAGCTGTCGAGCGTCGATGTCGCGGGCGTCGAGCCTTTGACCTCCGTTCTGCCCATGCAAATGAAGAAACGGCAGGACGTCGTCACCGACGGCGGCTTCGCCGACGCCATTCTGGCCAATGCGCCGGAAAAGGACGACCATTATTTCGTCGTGCCCAAGGTCGTGGAATAAACGCCTTCCGCAAAGACGAGCGACGCCCGCCAGACGCGGGCCTTTGAATAAGACACGAACGAGCGAAACGCATTCATGTCCGATCCTACGCATTTGTCCCTCGCCGAGGCGCGCGACGCGCTCGTTGCGAAGAAGCTGTCGGCGACGGAGCTGACCAAGGCCCATATAGAGGCGATAGAGAAAGCGCGCGCGCTCAACGCTTTTCTCACCGAGACGCCAGAGCTCGCGCTCGAAGCCGCGCGCGACAGCGACGCGCGCATCGCGCGCGGCGAGGCGCGCCCGCTCGAGGGCCTGCCGCTCGGCATAAAGGACCTCTATTGCACCAAGGGCGTGCGCACCACGGCGGCGAGCCGCATTCTCGACGATTTCACGCCCACCTATGAATCGACCGTCTCCGCCAATCTGTGGCGTGACGGCGCGCTGATGCTGGGCAAGCTCAATCTCGACGAATTCGCCATGGGCTCCTCCAATGAGACCAGCGCCTTCGGCCCTGTCGTCTCGCCCTGGCGGCGCAAGAAGGGCGATGGCTTCGACGACGCCAAGATCGTCCCCGGCGGGTCTTCCGGCGGCTCCTCCGCCGCCGTCGCCGCGCGTCTCGCGCTCGGCGCCACGGCGACGGACACGGGCGGCTCCATTCGCCAGCCGGCGGCTTTCACCGGCACGGTCGGCATAAAGCCGACCTATGGCCGCTGCTCGCGTTGGGGCATTGTCGCTTTCGCCTCCTCGCTCGATCAGGCGGGGCCGATCACGCGCACAGTGCGCGACGCGGCCATCATGCTGCGCTCCATGGCCGGCCATGATCCCAAGGACACGACCAGCGTCGATGCGCCGGTTCCCGATTATGAGGCGGCGATCGGCGCCTCGGTGAAGGGCCGCCGCATCGGCATCCCGAAGGAATACCGCATCGGCGGCGGCGCCGAGATCAATGCGCTCTGGGATCAGGGCGTCGCTTGGCTGCGCGACGCGGGCGCCGAGATCGTCGAGATTTCTCTGCCGCATACGCGTTTCGCGCTGCCGGCCTATTACATCATCGCGCCGGCGGAGGCCTCCTCCAATCTCGCGCGCTATGACGGCGTGCGCTACGGCCTGCGCGAGAAGGGCCGCGACATCGCCGACATGTATGAGAAGACGCGCGCCAAAGGCTTCGGGGCCGAGGTGCGCCGCCGCGTGATGATCGGCGCTTATGTGCTCTCGCATGGCTATTACGACGCCTTTTATGTGCGCGCGCAAAAAATCCGCAGCCTCATCAAGCGCGATTTCGACGAGGCTTTCGCGGCCGGCGTCGACGCCGTGCTGACGCCGGCGACGCCTTCCACCGCTTTCGCGCAAGGCGAGAAGGGCGCGGCCGATCCGGTTGAAATGTATTTGAACGACATTTTCACCGTGACGGTGAACATGGCCGGCCTGCCGGGCATTGCGGTGCCGGGCGGGCTCGGCGCCGACGGATTGCCGCTCGGCCTGCAGCTCATCGGCCGCCCCTTCGACGAGGCGACCTTGTTCTCGCTCGCCGCGGCGCTGGAGAGCGCGGCGCCGAAGATCGAATTCCCGCAGCCCTGGTGGACAGAGGCGAAATGACGCGCAGAGCAGAGGCCGCAAAGCTTGAACCGCGCGACGAAATGTCGGACGTGCGCGCCACCATAGACGCGCTCGACGACGAGCTCGTCGCTCTGCTCGCGCGCCGCCAGCGCCAGATCGAGCGCGCCGCGGCGGTGAAACCCTCGCTCGGCATTCCCGCGCGCGTGCCCGAGCGCGTCGACGAAGTGCTGGCGCGCGTCGCCGCGGCGTCGCAGCGCGAGGGGCTCGATGTCGAACTGGGGCAAGCGCTTTGGCGCGCGCTGATCGAATGGTCGATCGGCTATGAAGAGCGGCTGATGGGCGATCGCGAGCAAAGCGAGACGCCGTCCGGCGCCTGAGCCGTCATTGCTGGGAGCGGAGCGGCGACGACGCGATCGAGGGTCCATCGGCCCCTGGATTGCTTCGCCCTCGGCTCGCAATGACGAGCGTCGATCTTAGATGTAAGCTTCCCTCAACGATAGACACGGTTCGAGGACGAAAGACATGAACACGCGCGAGACGCAGCCGAGCAAGCTCCTCAAAGGCGCGACCGGCGACTGGGAAGTCGTCGTCGGCATGGAGATTCACGCCCAGGTGACGAGCAAGGCCAAGCTCTTCTCCGGCGCTTCCGCCGAATATGGCGGCGAGCCCAATAACCATGTCTCGCTCGTCGACGCCGCCATGCCGGGCATGCTGCCGGTCATCAATGAGGAATGCGTCAAACAGGCCATTCGCACCGGCCTCGGCCTGCAGGCGCAGATCAATCTGCGTTCCGTCTTCGATCGGAAAAACTATTTCTATCCCGATCTGCCGCAGGGCTATCAGATTTCCCAGTACAAGCATCCGATCGTCGGCGAGGGCGAGGTCATCGTCGATGTGACGCCCAGCGAGCGCATCACCGTCGGCATTGAGCGTCTGCATCTCGAGCAGGACGCCGGCAAGTCCATCCATGATCTCTCGGCCACCGAGAGCCATGTGGACCTCAACCGTTCCGGCGTCGCGCTGATGGAGATCGTCTCCAAGCCGGATATTCGCTCGGCGGAGGAGGCGCGCGCCTATGTCTCCAAGCTGCGCACCATTCTGCGCTATATCGGCTCCTGCGACGGCAATATGGAGCAGGGCTCGCTGCGCGCCGACGTGAACGTCTCCGTGCGCAAGCCCGGCGCGCCCTTCGGCACGCGCTGCGAGATCAAGAACGTCAACTCCATCCGCTTCATCGGCCAGGCGGTGGAGGTGGAGGCGCGCCGCCAGATCGGCATTCTCGAGGATGGCGGCGTCATCGCTCAGGAGACGCGCCTCTTCGATCCCGGCAAGGGCGAGACGCGCTCCATGCGCTCCAAGGAGGAGGCGCACGACTATCGCTATTTCCCGGACCCCGATCTGCTGCCGCTGGAATTCGATCAGGCCTATGTCGACGCGCTGAAGGTCGAACTGCCGGAGCTGCCAGACGAGAAGCGCGCGCGCTTCGTCGCCGATTACGGCCTGCCGCCCTATGACGCCGGCGTGCTCGTCGCCGAGCGCGCGAGCGCGGACTTCTTCGAGGAGGCGGCGAAAGGCCGCGACGCCAAGCTCGTCGCCAATTGGGTGATCAACGAGCTGTTCGGCCGCCTCAACAAGGAGGGGCTCGACATTACGCGTTCGCCCGTGTCCGCTGCGGCGATCGGCGCCATCGTCGATCTCATCTCCACCAGCGTCATCTCGGGCAAGATCGGCAAGGATCTGTTCGAGATCGTCTGGCAGGAAGGCGGCGATCCGCGCGAGATCGTCGAGACGCGCGGCTTGAAGCAGGTGACGGACACTGGCGCGATCGAGAAGGCGATCGACGAGATCATCGCCGCCAATCCCGACAAGGTCGCGCAAGCCAAGGCGAAGCCGACCATGCTCGGCTGGTTCGTCGGCCAGGTGATGAAAGCGACCGGCGGCAAGGCCAATCCGCAAGCCGTCAATGAGTTGCTGAAGAGCCGTCTCGGCGTCTGAGACACTTCCGACAGAGCCGAAACTCGAATCACCGGCGGCGTCGATTCGATCGAATCGACGCCGCGCGATGGCCGCAGCGCGGCTTTCGCGAGACGCGGCGCGCGCGCTGCGCACAATTTTTTTTCACATGGTTAGCAGCGCTGCGAGAGCGCGCGTGACGAGCTTCGCAGAGGCGGCGCCGGCGTCGTCGCGCATGCGTCGAGACATGCGAAGCGATCGGCGCGGAGCGTCGGCGACAGCGTGAAACGAAAGCGCAAAATCGCGCTTCGTCATGCGCGCATCGTCGCGCGAATGCGTTACGCGCAATTGTGCGCATCTCCTAGTCATTGAAGAAAAACAATAGATTGAATGGCCTCGTCGACGGTCGCGCGGAGTGCGTGGACATTTCGAGGAGGCGTCGTCGTCGATGCGCGACGCGCCTTTCGAGCGCTGTCGAGATCGCTTTCGACATGCGTCTTCCGCGCTGCGTCTTACGCCTTCATCGACATGCGTCGCGGCGTTCATCGGCGCGCGCATTCGCTGCTGTCGCGCGCTATGCGACATCGCATTCGCGAGCAATTCGTGAAAGCGCCACTTGAACGACTGGTTAACCACGTTACGCTATTGCGGCCTATTGTCGGTCATAGCGACATTCCGACGATATGGATCAAGGGGACTGAAGATGGCGAAACCAACGACGAAGCGTAAGCCTGCGAAAAAGGCGGCCGCGAAGAAGGGTGCTCGTAAGACTGCGACCAAGAAGGCGGCGACCAAGAAGGCCGCGACCAAGAAGGCCACCGCCAAGAAGGCTACGCGCAAGGCCGCTTCGAAGAAGGTCGCCCGCAAGACCACGCGCAAGACGGCGACGAAGAAGCGCGTTGCGACGAAGAAGCGCGTTGCGACCAAGAAGCGCGTCGCCACGAAGAAGCGCGTCGCGACGAAGAAGACCGCCACGAAGAAGGCCGTGCGCAAGGCGCCCGTCAAGCGTCGCGCTCCGCGCAAGGCCAAGGAAACTCCTCCGGCTCCCGAAAGCTCGGAAGCGGTCTGACGAAAGACCCGCGGCCGAAACGCGTTCGCCATGCGCAGCCGATCCACCTCGCATCGTGAACGCGTTTCGCAGCACTTCTCTCGCCCGGGCCGGCTCGGCCCGCGCTCCTTGCTCCTGCTGATCGGCTTTCTTTCTCTCGCGCTTTTCCGGCCGACCTCGACGCGAGGTCCGCGACGGCGGGCGAGACCGCTCCCTCAGGCCATCAACGGGTGAGACATCTGGTCGCGAACTCGCGCCAGCTCGTTCCCGCCGTTCGACCTTCCTGCCGGATCTTCATCCATTGTGTGGCGCATTGGCGCATGCGCTCGCGCGAGGCGCGCGGCAGCGAGGGCGGCGGCGTCGATGTGTCGAGCGGCGGCAGCTCCTGCGGCGGCGCGGGCGGCGTCTCTACCGCCGGCGGCTGCGGCGCGCGCTGCTCTGGCGGACGTCGTGGCGGCGCAGGCGCGCGCGTCGCGCGTCGCGCGGCCGCGTGCGGCGGACGTTCGCTAGCAGGCTGTGGCTGAGGCGCTGCGACGACAGCGGTCGCGAGCGCGCAGAGCGAGGCGACGATCGCCGCAAAGGCGCTCCGCGATGAAGAGAGAGCGCCGGAGTTCACGCGTTCCGCCATCGGCTCCCATTGCTCGTCGCGCCGCATCCGCGGATGAGAGCGCGGCGTCGGACGTGAGGACGGCTCTAGACCGGAAGGCGGCAGGGCGTCAATGTTCGGAGGTTTCGCAGTCTTCCCATTGCGACGAGCGCCATGCTACGCACGCTTCGCCGCCGTGCGCGTTTTCCGTGACGCGGCTGCGCTGGAGGTCGCGCCAATGAAATCTCCCGGAAACAAATTCGCCGACGCCTCCGCGCGGCTCGCGCTCACCGCGCGCCCGCGCCGCAATCGCAAGAGCGAATGGGCGCGCCGCCTCGTGCGCGAGACCAGGCTCTCCGCCGACGATCTCATCTGGCCGCTGTTTCTGCTCGACGGGGCAGGGCGCTGCGAGCCGATCGCCTCCATGCCCGGCGTCTATCGCTATTCGATCGACACGGCGCTGGAGGCGATTGAGGAGGCGGCCTCGCTCGGCGTGCCGGCGGTGGCGCTGTTTCCCAACACTGATCCGGCGCTGCGCGATCCGCATGGCTCGGCCGCGCTCGATCCCGAAAATCTCGTCTGTCTCGGCTGCCGCGCGATCAAGAAAGCGGTTCCGGGCATAGGGATCATCACCGATGTCGCGCTCGATCCCTATACGAGCCATGGTCATGACGGGCTGCTCGTCGGCGATGAGATCGTCAATGACGAGACCGTCGCCGTGCTGACGGCGCAGGCGGTCAATCAGGCGCGCGCCGGCGCTGATGTCATCGCGCCCTCGGACATGATGGACGGGCGCATCGGCGCGATCCGCGCCGCGCTCGACGCCGAGGGCTTCGAGAATGTGCAGATCATGAGCTACGCCGCCAAATACGCCTCGGCCTTCTACGGACCGTTCCGCGACGCCATCGGCACCAATAAGACTCTGCGCGGCGACAAGCGCACCTATCAGATGGACCCCGCCAATAGCGACGAGGCGCTGCGCGAGGTGGCGCTCGATCTCGAGCAGGGCGCCGATATGGTGATGGTCAAGCCGGGCATGCCCTATCTCGATATTGTGCGACGCGTCGTCGACGCCTTTCATGCGCCGACCTTCGCTTATCAGGTGTCGGGCGAATATGCGATGATCGAGGCCGCCGCCGCCAATGGCTGGCTCGACGGCGAGCGCGCGATGATGGAGAGCCTCACCGCTTTCAAGCGCGCGGGCGCCGCGGGCATTCTCACTTATTACGCGCCGCGCGCCGCCGCCTTCCTGCGCCGCGGCTGAAGCCGCGGCGAGAGCTCCGGGCCATCATCGCGAGGAACGAAGCGACGAAGCGATCCAGGGGCCGCCCTATGGCCCTGGATTGCTTCGCTTCGCTCGCAATGACAGCCGTCACCATTCGGCTTTCACCAGCGGCAGCTTCTGCTTCAGCCGCGTGAGAAGATCCTTCAGGCTCTGGCGATTGGCCTTGTCGCAGAGCTGAGCGTCGAGATCGGCCTGCACCGATTGCGACAGCCACCAGCTCATCGAGACTTTGGACATGGACAAGGTCTGGCCCTTGAAGCGCGCGCAAGTCGCGTCGAGCAGCGGATCATCGCCGCCATCGGCGACCAGCACGGGCTGCACGCGCACGCCGATCTGGAAGAAGCTCGCCGTCATATCGCCGGCGTAGCGGTCGGTGTCGGCGTTCATCTCGAGCAGGCTGCGCTGCGCCAGCGCCGCCTGCTCGGCCGCATGGCCGGCGCGCGTCGCCAGCAGAGCGTTCGCGGGCGCGGCGACGAGGCCGAAGAGATCGGAGACGAAGCTCACCCCCGTCTCGCCCAGCCGCGGCGTGCCTGCCGCGCGCGGCGGCAGGGTATTGTCGGTGAGCGCGCCGACGGGATCGTTCTGCACCCACAGGATCAGCGGCGTGACGCCCTGGCCCTTCAGTGCGCGCGCCACATCGAGCGCGGAGGCGAGGCCGGCATTGTCGAAATAGCCGCCATCGACGACGCGGTCGCCATGGGAGCCGTCGCCCTTGGCGCGCAGCGTTCCCGCGGGCGAGATGACGGGGAAGCGCGCGCTGAGCAGCGCCGCGGTGGAGAGAAGAATGTCCGGCCCGTCGCGCAGCGCCGCGACGTCCTTGTCGCCCTGCGCCGCGGCCGGGCACATGTCGCCCTGCGGCGTCTTGCAGGGCGTCGAGATCATCTCGAAGAAATCATAGGCGGCGGGATAGAGCGGCGCGCGCGAATTGGTCGCGGGGGCGGGGCGCGTCGAAATCAGATCGGTTCCGATGATGCGCGTCCCGCTGTCCACCGACGTGCCGTTGAGCAGCAGCAGCGGCGCCCATTTGCCCGCCGGCGTCGCGCGCGCATAGCCGAGCCGACGGCACATGCCGGTCGCGGCGCCGCTCGCGCAGGGCTCGCCGGTCTGGATCAGCTCGCCGGTCCAATAGTCTTTCTTATAGGCGGCGTTGGTCACGAAGTCGTAATGACGCTCCCAGGATTTCTCGAGCAGAGCGGCGCGATCTTCCATCCAGCTCTCCTCGCCGAAGAAAAATTTGCGCGGCGAGAAATTGTCGCGAAAGCCGAGGCCGACGAAGGCGGGCGAGAGATAATCGCCGGCGACCAGCAATTGCAGGCAGTCGCGCCAGCTCTTCGTCGGGTCGCGATGCTCATGCGCGCCGACCCAGACGCGCGCCGAATTGACGCAGGGCGGCGTCGGCGCGTCCTTCTCCGCGGCGTCGGCGAGCGCGGCGCGGAAGATCGCCGAGCCGAAGGCGCCGCCGGAGACGCCAGAGAAGGCGAAGACTCGCCGGCCAGGCGAGCTCAGCTGCGGCGCATCGTGGAGATCGTCGTCGCGATCGATCAAATGGCCGATGACCGTCGCCGCCATATAGGCCGCGCGGCTGGCGCCGCCTTCGGCCGCGACGATCAGCGCCGGCGGACATTCCGTCTCGGTGCAGCCATTGGCCGCCTTCCAATTTCTCACCGCCTCGGTGATGTCGATCTGCCGATCCTCCTTCGAGGGCGCGCCGGAAGCCTCGGGCAGGGCGCGCACATCGTCGAGATGCGTGTTCGCCGCCGTGATCCCGGCCGCGAAGAGTATGGCGATCAGCAGCAGCGGGCGACCGGTCTCATAGCCCTTGCGCACCAGCCAGCTCGCGCCGAGCACGAGGCTGCCGAGCAGAAAGGGAACCAGCAGCGCGCGCGGCGCATGGTCGGACAAGAAGAAGGGCCAGATCAGCGCCGAGACGAACACCGCTGTCGTGGCGTGCAGCGAGGCGAAGGTCAGCCAGCGCAAATCCATGCTCGCGCCGATGAATTTGGCGATGCGCTGACGCTTCATTACAAAATAGACGAACGCGGCGGCTGTCGCAGCGTCGAGCGCCAGCAGCGCATAGATCTGGTCGCGCGTCGCCGTCGCCTCGGGGAGGATGGCGGCGTTCTCGATCGAGGCCTGCGCGCCCCAGAGGCCGAGCGCCACGGCGACGAAAGGGATTAGTCCGAGGAGACGCGGCGTCCAACAGATGACATGCCCGAAGCGTCGGCGCACATGGTCGCGGACGGAGCGTATGTCGTTGTCGCGCATCTCGACGCGCAGCAGATAGGGGATCATCCAGGCCGAATCGGCGTCCTCGAGCACGCGGCGCGCGCCGTAATGGACGGGGAAGGCCCAGACCAGGAAGATCGCGGCGAAGACGCTGAGCCAATAATGCGCGCCGAAGAGCAGCGCGTCGAAGGAGCGATCCGCGAACAGATTCTGCGCCTGATCGACGAGGCCGAAGAGGAGAAGGCCGGCGAGGGCGCTGACGACGCTCACGCGGCAGGCCCAGAGAATGCGCAATATCCAATAGAAGTCCGTCTTCCATTGCGGAGCTGGAGCCGTCACCTCCGCGTGAATCTCTGCTTTCGTCTCGAGCAATTGCGACATGATGCTCTCCATTGAAAAGGTCATGCCCGGACCTTCGCGGCCCGGCGGGAAAACCTGTCTTTAAGTCTACGCTAGGTCGTGACAGTGACAAGACGGCCACGCCCGCGGCCCGATTGCGCGCCAGGAGGCGTCGTCGGGGTGGACAAAGCGGCCGTCCCGTGGTTTGGCTGTGTATCGCCGCTTCGGACCGCCGGTCCGCGGCGCCGCTCTTCGACCCTCTCGCGACTGTTCCGCCCATGCCCGGACGCACGACTCTCTTTGTGATTATTTCGTGTTGTCTTTGCGTTATATCCGGCGCGCGAGCGGATTTTCGCCTGTGCAACAACACGACGAACAGAGTGAGCGTGTCCTTGGCCTATACGGACGGACGCAATTGGCTGTCGGAAGGGTGGTGGAATTTGCGTTCCTCCGCCTGCGAGACGCTGTTGCGCGGACCGCTGGCGGCGCAGTACTACTACGTATATGCCATGGACGAGCGTGGCGGAGAGTGGAAGGGCAAGGCGTTCATGTGCACGCGCGATCGCGAGTTCCGCATCGACGGGCGCGAGGACTGCTTCGCGCGCGGCTTCGACCGCACGGGCTTCTTCGAGATAGACACGGGGCGCGACGCCAAGAACTGGACGGTGCAGCTCACAGATCCGACGCCGTCGTCGACGCAGTGACGAAGACGGCCCGCGCGGCTCTGACAAAAGAGGATTGGGCGACAAAATGAGAAGGTTGCGGCGCGTGAAGATCATCGCGACGCTCGGTCCCGCGAGCGTCGAGAAGACCGTCGTGGCCGGCCTGTCGACGGCCGGCGCCGATGTGTTTCGGATCAATATGAGCCACACCGATCATGCCGGGCTCGCCGCCTATGTGCGCATGATCCGCGAGATCGAGGCCGAGACCGGCCGCGCCATCGGCATATTGGTCGATCTGCAGGGGCCGAAGCTCCGCATCGGCGCCTTCGCCGACGGACCGGTGCATCTGCGCAAGGGCGATCATTTCGTCCTCGACGCCGATCCGACGCCGGGCGACGCTGTCCGCGTGCAGCTTCCGCATCCTGAGATTCTGCAGGCGCTGAAGATCGGCGACGCCATTCTGATCGACGACGGCAAGGTGCGGCTGCATGTGGTCGAGACCTCGGACGACATGGCCCGCGCCGTCGTCGACATCGGCGGCCGCGTCTCCAACCGCAAGGGCGTCAGCCTGCCGGACACGGATATTCCGATCACCTCCATGACGCCCAAGGACCGCGTCGATCTCGACGCGGCGCTGATCGAGGGCGTCGATTGGGTGGCGATTTCCTTCGTGCAGCGCGCCGAGGATGTGCTCGAGGTCAAGCGCGTCGTCGGCTCGCGCGCGCTGGTCATGGCCAAGATCGAGAAGCCGCAGGCCATCGCCCGGCTGGACGAGATCATCGAGCACGCCGATGCGCTGATGGTGGCGCGCGGCGATCTCGGCGTCGAGGTGCCGCTCGAGAAGGTCCCGAGCCTGCAAAAGCGCATCACCCGCGCCGCGCGCCGGCTCGGCAAGCCGGTGGTGGTGGCGACGCAAATGCTGGAATCGATGATTCTGGCCCCGCTCCCCACCCGCGCCGAAGTGTCGGACGTCGCCACTGCTGTCTATGAGGGCGCCGACGCCGTCATGCTCTCGGCGGAGAGCGCCGCTGGTCAGTTCCCGATCGAGGCGGTGGCGACGATGAGCCGCATCGCAGAGGAGGTGGAGAGCGACGGCGTCTATCGCTCCATCCTCAACGCTCAGCGCAATGCGCCGCCCAATCCCACTGCCGCCGACGCCATCGCCGTCGCCGCGCGCGACGTCGCCGAGACGCTGGACTCCATGGCCATTTGCGCCTGGACGGCCTCCGGCGCCACGGCGCTGCGCATCGCCCGCGAGCGGCCGCGCCCGCCAATTCTCGCGTTGACGCCCAATCGTGACACGGCGCGCCGCCTGGCGTTGGTGTGGGGCGTCCATGCGCTGGAGACGCAGGATGCGCGCGACGTGGAGGATATGGTCGATCGCGCCAGCGTGAATTCGCTGGGCGAGGGCTTCGCCGCGCCGGGTGATCGCATCATCATCGTCGCCGGCATGCCCTTCGGTTCGCCGGGCGCGACCAATATGGTCCGGCTCGCGCTGGTCGGCGAGAAGATCGGCGCCTAGAGCGTACGCCGATCGAGCGGAAGCCCGTTCGATCGGTCGGCCTTCGCTCAGGTCAAGATCGCGGCGCGGCGGCCGACGACCATTCCATGATCAGCGTCGGCCGGCCTGCGAGGCTCGGCCGGCCTTCGCCGACACGCACGAAGCCTTCGCGCTCATAGAAGGCGACGGCGCGCTTATTGTCCTGATTGACGTCGAGCCGCAGCCGCGCGGGCGAGAGGCTGCGCGCCGCCTCGATCAGCGCCTCCGCCGCGCCGGAGCCGAAGCGCTCTGGATGCACGCAGAGCTGATCGAGCCAATGCGAAGCGGGATCGACGGTGACGAAGCCGACGAGCGTCCGCCCGGCGCCCTCGAGCAGCAGCAGCGTGCGCGCGCCGCCGTGCTCCAGCTGGATGATGTGATTCTTCAGCCAGTCGCGGCGCGCCTCGAAATCAATGTCCGCATAGGTCCGCCGCCAGGCGGCGACCCAGAGCTCGATGAGCTCGGCCCAGTCCGAATCGCGGCGCGCGACGATACGCGGGCCGGATATCGGGGGGCCGCCTGTCACGCGCGCGCCTTGCGCACTGTGTCGAGTAGGAGCCGGTGGATCGTCTCATTGCCGGCGCAGATCGCGCCCTTGGGCAGCATGTCGCCGCCGCCGTCGAGATCGCTGACGAAGCCGCCGGCCTCCCGCACCAGAACGATTCCGGCGGCGATATCCCAGGGCTTGATGCCGCGCTCCCAATAGGCGTCGTAGCGGCCGGCGGCGACGCCGGCGAGATCGAGCGCGGCGGCGCCCATGCGGCGAATATTGCCGGTCTTGGCCATGACGGCGGTCAGCTCCGTCTGGAAGAGCGCGTGGCGGTCCACCGCTGCGAGCGGGGGGATGCCGCAGGCGATGAGCGAGTCGCCGAGCGATTTGCGCGAGGCCACCCGCATGCGCCTGTTGTTATGATAGGCGCCCTGGCCCTTCTCGGCGACGAACATATCGTCGGTCGCCGGATTATAGACAACGCCGGCGACCAGCTGGCCCTCCCGCTCGAGCCCGATGGACACTGCGAAAATCGGGATGCCGTGCAGGAAGTTGGAGGTGCCGTCGAGCGGATCGATGTGCCAGGTGTGGGTCCTGTCGCTGCCCTCGACAGCGCCGCTCTCCTCCATGAGGAAGCCATAGCCGGGACGCGCGCGCGACAATTCCTCGAACACGACCTTTTCGGCGCGGCGGTCGGCGGCGGAGACGAAATCGCCGGGGCCTTTGACGGACACCTGCAAATTCTCGACCTCGCCGAAGTCGCGCTTCAGGCTGCGCCCGGCCTTTATGGCGGCGGCAGTCATGACGTTCATCAATGCGGATCGGATCATGGAGTCCTGAAGAATGGCGCGTGTGGGGGGAGGTGGGGCGAGGTCTCAAATGACAGGCCGGCGGCGGGCGCGTCAAGCATTCACTGACGTCCCGCCCGCATTCGCGCGCCCTCCGCCGCTCAGGCGTTAACCGGAGATAAACCCTGACGGCGGCGCTGGTCGCGGCCTTCACCGTTTCGAAAGCGCCATTTGGCCAGAGTGAGGCCCTCGGCCCCCTTCGTTGGAGATCAGTTCCGTGCCGTTCGATCCTGTGGAAATCCTCGAGACGAGAGGCGGCCGGCCCGCCGTGACCCTTCGCCGGAGCGACGCCGCGCCGAAAAACGGTCGCTCGCTCGCGTTCTCCAACCGGCCGGCGGCGCCCGATGGCGGGCAATTGCTGCGCGTCGGCCTGCTGCTGGCGCTCGCCGCGCTCTGCGCCGGCGCTCTGAAGGCGGGCCTCGGCCGCTCGGTCGTCGGCGCCGAGCGCACCGCCGATATGGAGCTCCAGCGGAACATCAAGAGCTGAGCCTAAGCGGTTTAGCTGGAAGGATATTCTGCGCCTCCACGCGCCTCGGCGGCGGAATTTTGCGCCATTCTTCGAGCAATGGTTAAAGCAGACCGATAAAAGGCGATATTTCATTTGCTTAAAGCCGGTCGCTAATGCGCCGCATCAGCATTGGCCGGGCAGGGAGAGGCGGGCGCGGACCCGCGCGGAGGCGGCTCGCGAGCCGTGACCTCGGGCGTAATACGTACGGATTCAAAGATTAAGGTTAAGCAAAACCTAATAAGGCGCGCCCCGCAAATTTGCGTTACATAGGTCTCATCGGAACGGCGCGGATCGAGCGCGGCGTTCGAGCGTTCGAGAGCGTCGTATGATGGGACAAGCGTCCGATTCGGTGGAGAGCATTCAGACTCCGGTCTCCTTCGTGGAGAAGCTGGCGGGGTCGGAGGCGTTCGGGGCCATGTTTCGAGAGGGCATGGCGCTGGTGGAGGAGGCGGCGGCCTATCTCGACGGCGATGGTCGGGACGACGCCAAATCGCTGCCGCGGCCCGAGGCTCTGGCCTATGCGGCCGAGAGCATGCGGCTGACGACGCGGCTGATGCAGATCGCTTCCTGGCTGCTGCTGCAGCGGGCGGTCAATCAGGGCGAGATCACGAGAGCGCAGGCCGCCAGCGACAAGCACAAGGTGCGGCTGTCGCAGCAGGAGCTCGCGTCCAATCCGGATGTTTTCGCGCATCTGCCGCAGAAGTTGCGCGATCTCGCCATTCACTCGCTGCGCTTGCAGGCGCGGGTGATGCATCTCGATCAGCTGATCTATGGCTCGGACGCCGGCTATCGCCAGAACCAGGCCGAGAGCCCGGTCGAGGCCCAGCTGCAGAGGCTGCGCAACGCTTTCGCCCCGGGCCTCTGAGGCGCCGGGTTCCCGAGACGAGAGAAACCAAAAAAGCCGCGCTCTCGAGCGCGGCTTTTTTTGGCGCCGGTGAGGGACGCGCTTACTTCTTGCCGAAGGACAGATTGCCGAAGCGCGAGTTGAAGCGCGACAGGCGGCCGCCACGGTCGAGCAGCTGAGCAGAGCCGCCGGTCCAGGCCGGATGCGTCTTGGGGTCGATGTCGAGGTTGAGCGTGTCGCCCTCGGCGCCCCAGGTCGAGCGCGTGAAATACTCCGACCCGTCGGTCATCACGACCCTGATCGTGTGATAGTCGGGATGGATTTCCTTCTTCATCGTCATTCCTCGAAATGAGAGCCGCGCCGACGCCGGCGTTTGGCGGCGCTCATAGCGCATGGCGCGCAAAGGAGCAAGGTCGCGTGAGCGGCGCCGGCAATTCTAGGCGCGTTGCGCCGCATTTTGGTCAGGCGGCGAGCAGACGCTGCACCTCGTTGACGAGGTCCTTGAGGTGGAAAGGCTTGGAGAGGATTTTCGCCTGCCGCGGGGCCTGATTGTCGGGATTGAGGGCGACCGCCGCAAAGCCTGTGATGAACATGACTTTTATGTCGGGATCGAGCTCCGTCGCGCGGCGCGCCAGCTCTATGCCGTCCATCTCCGGCATCACAATATCGGTGAGCAGCAGCTCGAAAGGCTCGACGCGGAGCTGGTCATAGGCGGAGAGCCCGTTGTCGAAGGACGTGACGGCGAATCCGGCCGTCTGCAGCGCGCGCACCAGAAAGCGGCGCATGTCGGTGTCGTCCTCCGCCAGCAGGATTTTCGCGGCAATCTTGTCGGTCATATCGCTCCTCGCATGTTCTATGTCATAAGGGCGCAGTTTGGTAAAAATCGGGTGAAAATAAGGACCCGCTCACGCCCGCCTCTGAAATTCTGGCCCTTGTTTCGCATGATCTGAAATTTTCGGGAATATGCGCGCTGAAAGAGTCTATGCTGCGCATCCGCGATATTCTCTCGAGGGGGCGATAGGAGAGTGAGAGCGATGAGGCGTCGACGATGATGGACGAGGAGCGGGCCGAGAGCCCGACGCCCGCCGATCCCGAGCTCCATGTTCCGTTCGAGCTGGTCGAGCCCATCGAGCTCTCGTCGCCGCTCGTCTTCTCGTCTCCGCATTCGGGCGACATCTATCCGGCGAGCTTTCTCGCCAGCTCGCGGCTCGACATCGGGAATCTGCGCCGGTCCGAGGATGCGCATGTGCATGAGCTCTTCGCTCTCGCGCCGGCGATCGGCGCGCCGCTGCTCAAGGCGCATTTCCCGCGCGCTTTTCTCGACGTGAATCGCGAGCCCTATGAGCTCGACCCGCGCATGTTCGAGGATGCGCTGCCGGAATTCGCCAACACGCGCTCGCTGCGTGTGGCTGCAGGCCTCGGCACCATTCCGCGCGTCGTCGCCGACGCTCGCGAGATCTATTCCAGCCGGCTGCGCGTCGCCGAGGCGCTGCATCGCATCGAGAGCCTGCACAAGCCCTACCACGCCGCTCTGCGCTCGCTGATGGAGCGCGCGCGCCGCAAGTTCGGCGTCGCTCTGCTGGTTGATTGCCATTCCATGCCCTCCAGCGTCGCCAAGGAGAGCGCCACCGGCCGCGGCGACAAGCGCAAGCCGGATTTCGTGCTCGGCGATCGTTTCGGCGCGAGCTGCTCGGGCGACGTCGTCGAGGCCATAGAGGCGCGGCTGCGGCAATGGGGCTATCATGTGCAGCGCAATCGCCCCTATGCCGGCGGCTATATCACCGAGCATTACGGCAGGCCGGGCGCCGGCTGGCATGCGGTGCAGATCGAGATTTCACGAAATCTCTATATGAACGAGGCCGATCTGCGTCGCAGCGTCGATTTCGATCTGCTGGCCTCCCGGCTCGGCGAGATCGTGCGGCTGCTGACGCAAATCGTCGGCCCGCGCGAGCAGCGCGCCGCCGCCGAATAAATCCACAGCGCCGGAGAGGCAATGACCGCCGTCGATTTCGAGAAATTCGTCGAACGCCTCGCCGACGCCTCTGGCGAGGCGATTCTGCCCTTCTTCCGCACCAGCCTCGCGGCGGAGGACAAAGCCCCGGGCGGCGCCTTCGATCCGGTGACGGAGGCCGATCGGGCCGCCGAGATCGCCATGCGCCGGCTGATCGAGGCGACTTTTCCGAGCCATGGAATCATCGGCGAGGAATTCGGCAATATCCGCGCCGACGCCGAATATGTCTGGGTGCTCGATCCCATCGACGGCACCAAGAGCTTCATCTGCGGCCTGCCGCTGTGGGGCACGCTCATCGGCCTCCAGCATCGCGGGCGGCCCTGCTACGGGCTGATGCACCAGCCCTTCACGCGCGAGCGCTTCTCCGGCGATGGCGCGGCCGCCTATTGGCGCGGGCCGGCGCGACATCACCATGTCGAGCCCAGCTGGAAGGCGCAGCCGCCGGCGCCGACCGAGGAGCGTCGCAAGCTGCAGACGCGCCCCTGCGCCACGCTCGCCGAGGCGACATTGATGACCACCTCGCCGAGGCTCATCGACGAGCGCCTCCGCGATGATTTTTTCAGAGTGGAGGCGCAGACCAGGCTCTCGCGCTATGGGGGCGATTGCTACGCCTATTGCGCGCTCGCCGCCGGACATGTGGATTTGGTCATCGAGACCAATCTCAACCCTTATGACATTGTCGCGCTGATCCCGATCGTCGAAGGCGCGGGTGGCGTCGTCACCACATGGGACGGCGGCCCGGCCGCGCAGGGCGGCGCGATCATCGCGGCGGGCGACAAGCGCGTGCATGAGGCGGCGATGCGGGCGCTCTCTGCGGGATGACCGCAGCCTCCGCCGCTCGACCGCGCTTCGACGAGACGCTACCCTCCGCGCGTCCTTATGCGAGGTCTCGTCATGCGGAATATTTTGCGCCTTTGCCTTCTCGCCTTCCTGTCCACCTTCGCCGCCGCCGCGCTGGCGCAGGCGCCTGCGACATCCATCGCCAAAGCGGGCAAGAGCGCGCCCGCCAAGCAGCAGCCGGAGGCTCCGGCGCAGGAACCTTCCAAGGAGCTGCCGGCCAAGGAAGCCGCTCCCAAACCGGTGGAGCTTCTCGACATAAACTCCGCGACGAAGGAAGAACTGAACGCGCTGCACGGCATTGGCGAGGCGCGCTCCGTGGCGATCATCAAGGGGAGGCCCTATAAGGGCAAGGACGAGCTCTATCAGAAGAACATCCTCCCCAAAGGCGTCTATGAGAAGATCAAGGACAAGATCATCGCCAAGCAGAAGTGAGCGCGCCCCGCGCGGTGGTTTGCAGCGAATTCTGATCGCTCGAACGGTCCGTTCGAGCGGAAAACGCTGTGACGCGCGGACGCTTCCTTGATCGCTTTTACCGACAAGCTGCCGATCGACGAGGTTCTGCCGCGCGTGACGGCGGCGCTCGGCGACGGGCGCAATCTCGTCGTTGTGGCGCCGCCCGGCGCCGGCAAGACGACGCGCATTCCGCTCGCTCTGCTGGACGCCGATTGGGCGAAAGGTGGCAAGATCATTCTGCTGGAGCCGCGCCGTCTCGCCGCGCGCGCCGCCGCCGCGCGCATGGCCGCGAGCCTGCGCGAATCCGTCGGCGAGACGATCGGCCTGCGCATGCGGCTCGAGTCGAAAATCTCCGCGAAGACGCGCGTGGAAGTCGTCACCGAAGGCGTTTTTGCGCGCATGATCCTCGATGATCCCATGCTCGAGAGCGTCGTCGCCGTGCTCTTCGACGAGTTTCACGAGCGCTCGCTCGACGCCGATGTCGGCCTCGCTCTGGCGCTCGACGCGCAAGCGGGGCTGCGCGACGATCTGCGCATCGTCGCAATGTCGGCGACGCTCGATGGAGCGCGCGTCGCGGGGTTGATGGGCGGCGCGGGAATCGTCGAGAGCGAGGGTCGCGCCTTTCCGGTGGAGACGCGCTATCTCGGCCGCGACTCCAATGAGCGCCTGGAAGAGGCCGTGATCCGCGCCGTGACGCGCGCACTGGCGGAGGAGAAGGGGTCGATTCTGGTTTTCCTGCCGGGGCAGGGCGAGATTCAGCGTGTCGCCAATTTTCTCGGCGAGCGGCGCCTTCCCGCCGACGTCGATATCGCCCCGCTCTTCGGCGCCATGGATCGCAAGGAGCAGGATCTCGCCGTCGCGCCCGCTGCGCCGGGACGCCGCAAGGTGACGCTCGCCACTTCCATCGCCGAGACCTCGCTGACCATCGAAGGGGTGCGCGTCGTCATCGACAGCGGCCTCTCGCGCGTCGCGGTCTTCGAGCCCGATCTCGGTCTCACCCGGCTCGAGACCGTGCGGGCGGCGCGGGCCAGCGTCGATCAGCGGCGGGGCAGGGCGGGGCGCACGGAAGCGGGCGTCTGCTATCGCCTGTGGGACGAGGCCGCGACCGTGTCGCTGCCCGCTTTCGCCGCGCCGGAAATCCTCGCCGCCGATCTCTCCGGCCTCGCGCTCGATCTGCGCTCCTGGGGCCTCGACGATCCGGGCAAGCTCGCCTGGCTCGATCCGCCGCCGGCGCCGGCTTGGAAGGAGGCTGTCGCTCTGCTGCGCGCGCTCGGCGCTCTGGACGAGACAGGCGCGCTCACCGCGACCGGCCGCGCGGTCCGCTCGCTGCCGCTGGCGCCGCGCCTCGCGCGCATGATCTTGGAGGCGGCGCGCCATGGCGAGGCCGAACGCGCCGCCGATCTCGCTCTGCTGCTCTCCGAGCGCGGGCTCGGGGGAACGTCCAGCGATCTCTCGGATCGCCTCGATCGCTTCCGCTCCGACAGCTCTCGCCGCGCTCGCGATGCGCAGCGGCTTTCGGCGAGCTGGGCCAAGCAGGCGAAAGCCGCCGTCCGGCGTGAGGCGGAAGCCGATCTCTCCGATGGCGCGCTCATTTCCATGGCCTATCCCGATCGCATCGCCAAAGCGCGCGGCGCCGGCGGCGAATTTCTGATGGCCAATGGCCGCGCCGCCGCCACGCCGCCGCATGACGTTCTCGCCAAGGCGCCTTTTCTGGCGATTGCCGAGATCACCGGCCGCGCTGCGCAGGCGCGTATTCTCGCCGCTTGCGCGCTAATGGCCGAAGAGGTGGAGCGCATCGCCGCCGATCGCATCGAGACCCGCGACGAAACAATTTTCGACGCGCAGAGCGCGAGCTTGCGGCGACGGCGTTTTCGCAGGCTCGGGGCGATCCGCCTCGCCGAGCAGAATCTTTCGGTCGAAGCCAGCGAGGAGAATGCGGCCATTCTCGCGCGCGGCGTCGCCGGGCTCGGCGTAGCGCGTCTGCCTTGGAGCAAGGCGCAGGAGCAATTGCGCGACCGCATCGCCTTTCTGCGCCGCGCCGAAGGCGACGATTGGCCGGACGTCAGCGACGAAGGTCTCGCGCAGAGCGTCGAAGATTGGCTCGCGCCTTTCATTCTCGGCCGCGCCAGCGTCGCCGCCATAACGGCCGATGATCTCGGCGCCGCGCTTTCGGCGCTGCTTCCCTATGAGCTGACGCGGCGGCTCGATCAGGAGGCGCCGGCCTTTTTCGCGACGCCCGCCGGCTCGCGCCATGCGCTCGATTATGCCGCCGCCAATGGCCCGCTCTTATCGGTGCGCGTGCAGGAACTCTTCGGCCTCGCCACACATCCGACGCTCGCCAAGGGCCGCGTTCCCTTGACGCTGGAGCTTTTGTCGCCGGCGCATCGGCCCATTCAGACGACGCGCGATCTGCCGGGATTCTGGGCGGGCTCCTGGAGCGAGGTGAAGCGCGAAATGAAGGGCCGCTATCCGCGCCATCCCTGGCCCGACGATCCCGCTGGCGCAGCGCCGACGACCCGGGCGAAGCCGCGGGGGACGTGAGCAAAGACGGCTTGATACTGCCGGCCGCAGCGACAGATACACCGGCCTGCAAGGAATCTCGCCAATGACCGAGGTTCAGACGCTCGCGGAATTCGTCGATCGGGCGCAGCTCGAGGAGATGAGCGAGGCCGCGCTGCGGCAATTGAAAATCCGCGTTCTCGACACGATCGGCGTCGCCATAGGCGCGCTCGACGCGGCGCCGATAAAGGCGATCCGCGAGATGACGCTGGCGCTCGGCGGCGCGCCGATTTCGACGCTCATCGGCGGCGGCAAGACCGCGCCCGATCGCGCCGCCTTCTACAATGGCGCGCTGTCGCGCTATCTCGATTTCATGGACAGCTATCTCGCGCCGGGCGAGACCTGTCACCCTTCTGATAATCTCGGCGCCGTTCTCGCGGCGGCGGAAATGCGCGACGCCAGCGGCGCGGAATTTTTAGCGGCGCTCGCCGTCGCCTATCAAGTGCATACGCGCTTGAGCGATGTCGCCCCTGTGCGGGCTCGCGGCTTCGACCATACGGTGCAGGGCGCCTTTGCCGCCGCCGCCGGCGTCGCCAAGGCGCTGCGTCTCTCGCCCGAAAAAATCGCCAACGCCATCGCCATCAGCGGAACCGCGAATAATGCTTTGCGCGTGACGCGTACGGGCGCGCTCTCGAATTGGAAGGGCCTAGCCTATCCCAATACCGCAATGGCCGCGACGCATGCGGCGCTGCTCGCCGCGCATGGGATCACCGGGCCGTCGGAAGTCTTCGAAGGCAATAAGGGCTTCGAGGAGACGATCGCGGGGCGTTTCGAAATCGACTGGCTGCGCGAGGATTTGGAGAGCGTGACGCGCACCATCGTCAAGAAGCACAATGCCGAGATTCATTCGCAATCGGCGATCGACGCGGCGCTCGACATCCGCGCGCGGCCGGGGTTTTCGGCGGCTTCTGTGCGCGAGGCGCGGCTCGAGACTTTCGCGGTGGCGTTTCAGATCATCGGCGGCGGCGAAGAAGGCGACAAGCGACTGGTGCGCAATAAGGAGGAGGCCGATCACAGCCTTCCCTATATACTCGCCGTCGCGCTCATCGACGGCGAGGTGCAGCCGGAACAATATGCGCCGCAGCGCATTCTCGCCGAGGATGCGCAGACGCTGCTGCGCAAGGTGAAGATCGCCCCTTCGCCGGAGCTTACAGCTCTGTTTCCGAAATTTTTGCCGGCGCGGCTCGCGATCGAGCTCGAGGATGGGCGCCTGCTCGGCTGCTCGCGCGACGATTATCACGGCTTCTATACCGATCCCTTCGATTGGGAGGCGGCGCGACGAAAATTCGATCGCGTCACGCGCGAGAAGACGAGCGAGATCGAGCGCGACGCCATCGCCAATGTGATCGAGACGCTCGACCGGCGGCGCGTCGCGGAGCTGACGGGACTGCTGGGGCGCATCGGCGGATCGGCGCAGGGGGAGCGACGAATGCGAGCCTGAAGGCTCGCGGTCCAGGGACTGCGTTGGACCGTGAGCCCTCAGGCTCGCACTCGAGCACGCTAGGTGAACGCCATGGTCGAGACCACATTCTCCTTCATTCCGCGCGCCGCGCGCACCAGCAAGCCGCGCCAGCGCGGGCTCACCGAAATTCGTGGGCCTTATTACAGCGCCTATGGCAAGCGTCATCTCGCCGATCTCTTCGAGACCATGGGCGCATGGATCGACGGCGTGAAATATGCCGGCGGCTCTTTCGCGCTGATGCCGCCCGAGGCGGTGAGGAGCTTCAACAAGACCGCGCATGACCATGGCGCCTATATCTCGACCGGCGGCTGGCTCGAGAATGTGATGCGCTTCGGCCCTGACGCGATCGACCGCTACATAGAAGAGGTGAAATCGCTCGGCTTCGATGTGGTGGAGATATCGGCGGGCTTCGTCAGCCTGCCGGTCGACAGCCTGCTGCGGCTGGTGCGCGTGGTGAAGAAGGCGGGGCTGAAGGCCAAGCCCGAGGTCGGCATTCAATTCGGCGCCGGCGGCGACACTTCGGCGTCGGAATTGGAGGCGGAGGGAACGCGCGACGTCTCCTGGCTCATCGCGCAGGCCGAGCGCGCGCTCGACGCCGGCGCCGACATCATCATGATCGAGAGCGAAGGGATCACCGAGAATGTGACGCGCTGGCGCACCGATGTCGCCGCGCGCGTGATCGACAGCCTCGGGCTCGAGAAAGTGATGTTCGAGGCCGCCGATCCGCCGGTCTTCGAATGGTACGTCAAGAATTACGGCAATGAGGTCAATCTCTTCGTCGACCACTCGCAAATCGTGCAATTGGAGGCGCTGCGCCAGGGCATATGGGGCACGAAGAGCACTTGGGGACGCATTCAGAACGTCGGCGGGTGAGGAGGGGCCGCGGCGCGGCGGAGGCGACGTACGAGTTGCAACGGATTGATAGATTGCAACTTGCGGTTTATCAAAAGATTCAAATCAAGCGTTATTTCGATTATTCGAATTAAATCGAGGTTCAGGTCGAGATCGATATCTCCCATGCTTCGGATTTGAAGTCGTTTTTCTGTGGTGTTGGTTCGTAAGGTGATCAAGATGGGCACTTCTACAGTAAATTATACGATTCCCGCCAATGCGGCGGATGGAACTCCCAAAATCGACGTCACGCTCAATCTGACATATTCCGATGCCCTGAATACCGACGGCTCGCACACTGTCACGAATGCGAGCGGTACCTATTCCGTGAATGGAACGGTCTACAATGTCACCGGCGTCGTCGATCCGAGCGGATCGACCGAGGGCGCGGACAATCATTTTTGGCCGAGCGGCAATGGCCCGAACGGCGCCTATGTCGACTACAACGGCCTCAATTTCGTGACCGATTATCCCGCCGCCAATGGCAATCAGACCGGCGGAAACGGCAGCTATGTCGGCCCCAATGTCGATCTCTACTATGATCCGCGTCAGCAAGCCTATCTTCAGGACACGGGCGTCCAGAAGAGCCCGCTCGCCGCGACCAATTTCAGCGCGACCGTGACCTGCTTCGTCACCGGCACGCTGATCCGCACGACGCGCGGCGATATCGCCGTCGAGAATTTGCGCATCGGCGATCTCGTCGTTACGACAGAAGGGCGCGAGCGTCCGATCGTGTGGATCGGCCATCGCAAGATCGATTGCACAGCGCGCGCGACGCCGCGCGACGCCTGGCCGGTGCGCATCGCAGCAGGGGCTTTCGGCGAAAATCGCCCGGCGCGCGATCTCTATGTCTCGCCGGGGCATGGTCTCTGCGTCGATTGCGTCGGCGAGGCGCTGATCCATGCGCAGAGCCTCGTCAATGGCGCGACGATCGCGCGCGTCCCGGTCGAGACGGTCGATTACTGGCATGTCGAGCTCGAGAGCCACGATATTCTGATCGCCGAAAATCTTCCGTCGGAGAGCTACAGCGCGACCGGCGAGCGCGGCTTCTTCCTCGACATCCAAGGCTCGCCGGCGTCGGAGCGGCGTTTCGACTCCGACTTCTGCCGCCCCTTCGCTTCGGCGGCGATGATCGCGGCCGTGCGCGAGCAGCTCATGGCCCGGACGGAGCGATTGGGCTATCGGCGCGAGCTCGATCCCTGCGTGCGCCTCCTCGTCGATGGGGCGGAGATCTCGCCGATCCGCGCCGAAGGCTCGGCGATATTCTCATTTCCGCACGACGCGCAGGACATTCGGCTGCTTTCGACGAGCTTTGTTCCGGCGGATGACACGGGACTCTGCGCCGACATGCGCCGTCTCGGCCTCTCTCTGAGCGGCCTGGTGGCGACGGATGGCCGGGAGATCGCGCGAATTTCGCTCGATCATCCGCAGCTCGCCGAATCCTTCCATCCAGAGGAGGCGGGCGAGCATCGCCCCTGGCGCTGGACGCAGGGCGATGGTCTCGCGCTGCCGCGGTCTCTGTTCTCGCAATTGAACGGCGCGCAGATCATGCTGGTCGTCGCCTATAATTGCGACCAGATGCGCGGATGGGCGCCGCCGCCGTCACGCCGCGACGTCTGCGCCATTGAAGTGGAGCGCCGCGAGGCGGCCTGACGAGAAAGGCGCCGGGCCGCTCACGCCGGCCCGGCGCGGAAGGTCCACAGGCGATTGCCCAGAAAGGACCAGAAGAAGACAATTCCCGTGGTGACGATTTGCGCCGGCAGATAGGGCGCCCCCATGTTCTCCACAAAGAGGCGCATGAAGCCATAGGTGAGGCAGAAGCCGACGAAGGCGACGAGGGCGAAACGCCATGTCGTCTCCTCATGCGGCCGCACGCTCTCGAAAGTGTGACGGCGGTTGAGGATGTAGGAGACCACTCCGCCGGATAGATAGCCGGCGAGCGCGCCCGGCACGGGCGTCCAGGCGGCGAGCTCGACGAGGCCGACGAGCACCGCATAATGGAGCGCTGTCGCGACGACGCCCACCAGGGCGAAGACGGAGAGCTGGCGGGGGAGCGACACGCGCCGACAATCGCATGTTTCCCGCTCCCGCGCGAGAGGGGCGAGCCCGCGGATGAGACCAGAGACCTACTGACGCAGAACCAGCTTTCCGCTTCCCGCCTCGATACGGGACAGGCGCGACAGGAAGGTCATGCCGAGCAGGCTGGCTCCCAGAGCGTTGCGCTCGGCGACATAGGCGTCGACGTCGCGCAGCGCCACCTGGCCGAGACGCGCCTCGCGCAGCTTCACGCGCGCCATGCGGGTGACGCCATTGGCGGTCTGGGCGGGGTATTTGAAATCGGCGGGCGTTGGCAGATAGCCGATCGCGGCGGCGTCCTCATAGGACAGCACGACCGTGCTCGCGCCCGTGTCCACCAGCATGCGGACGCGCTGGCCTTCGATCTCGACATTGGCGGAATATTGGCCGAGCCGATCGGCGGCGATGGTCGCCTCGCCGGGCGCCGCGAGCGGGGCCGCCGGCGCGACAGGCGCGTAAGCCCGCATCGGAGCGGCATAGTCGGCCTGCTGGCGGTAGGGCGAGGTCTTGGCCTGCACCTGGGTGAGAATATGAACGAGCGACTGAGATGCGACGAGCGTGATGAACGCCCCGCCAATGGCGGTGCGGAGGATGGAGCTGGACATCGACATGGTCCCTTAATGCCGGCGACACACCGCCGGCTACGGAAGGCAGAGTAGCGAGGGGACCCTGATCAATACTTAAGGAGTTTCCTTAAACTAGGGCGTGTCAGCGCTTTTTGGAGAGGCTGCGCTGCTCCTGGGCGACCTCCTGCTCGGGCGTCGGCTCACGCACCATCGGCGCCGAGCCGAAGCCGGCGCTCACCACATGCACCAGCGCGGTCCGCACGTCCCAGCCATGATCCGTCAGCGTGATGTCGTAGCAGGCGCGCGGCTCGCCTATGTCGGATTTCTTGCCCGCCTTCGCCTGCTGGGCGATTACTTTCGCCTTGATCTGCGGATTCTCGACGAGAGACGCGAGACCGCGATCCTGCAGATGATGATCGGTGCTGAAATCGTCGATCATGGAGGTCGTCGGCTTGTCGAACTCGCAGAGATTGGCCAGCAGGCCGACCTGCAGCAGCCGCAGCGCCATGCGCGGCTCCAGCGCGTTCAAATCGCGGGCGACGCGCCGACGGTCCTTGGCGTCGAGCCGCTCGAAGAGCATGGGCGGCACGCGCTGCTCGATCGTCGCCTCGCCGAAATCCAGCTTGACGCCGGCGATCTCCGCGCCGCGCAGCCCGCCGAAGCGATCCGCCAGAGCCGCGAGGCCGTCGCCGATCGCATTGGCGTTGACGATGGCGAAGCCGATCGCCAGAACGAGGCCGACAGTCGCGATCAGGCTCTTCAGCGCCGCGAGCGCCTCCTGCATCCCCTTTATGTCCATTTCTCCTCCGAAACCGCTCGCAATATCGCGTGATGATAGCGGAGGCCGGCGGGCTTCGCCATTCGGGGCGCCGGCGCGGAAGCGCACATGCGCTTGCGCCCCGCCGCCGGTTCGGCTAAGGGGCTGTGCTTCATGCACTCCAGCCCGCCGGAAGAGCCGTGGCGCAGTCCAAGAAGCCTGTCGCGATCATCATGGGGTCCCAATCCGATTGGGCCACCATGCGGCATGGCGCCGAGACGCTCGATGCGCTCGGCGTCGGCTATGAGGCGCGCATCATATCCGCCCACCGCACGCCGGACCGGCTCAGCGCCTTCGCCAAAGGCGCCGAGGCGGAGGGATTCGAGGTCATCGTCGCTGGTGCCGGCGGCGCGGCGCATCTGCCCGGCATGACGGCGGCGCATACGACGCTTCCCGTGCTCGGCGTGCCGATCGAGAGCGCCGCGCTCTCCGGCATGGATTCGCTGCTCTCCATCGTGCAGATGCCGGGGGGCGTGCCCGTCGGCACTCTGGCCATCGGCAAGGCCGGCGCGATCAACGCCGCTCTGCTCGCCGCCGCCATTCTCGCGCGCGGCGACGCCGAACTCGACGCGCGGCTGAAGGATTGGCGTCGCCGCCAGACCGAGCAGGTCGCCGAGACGCCGAGCGACGATGCGGGAACCAAATGACCAGTCTGCGCCCCGGCTCCACCATCGGAATATTGGGCGGCGGCCAGCTCGCCCGCATGCTGGCCAAGGCCGGCGCGCGGCTCGGCCTGCGCGCCCATGTCTATTCGCCCGTGGCGGATGATCCTGCCTTCGAGGTCTGCGCCGCGCGCACCATCGCCGCTTTCGAGGACGAGACGGCGCTCGCCGGTTTCGCCGCCGCCGTCGATGTCGTCACATATGAATTCGAGAATGTGCCGTCGCAGACGGCGGCTTTTCTCGAGGCGCATTCGCTGGTGCGGCCCAATCCGCGCGTGCTGGCGCTGACGCAGGACCGGCTCACCGAGAAGAATTTCGTTCGCGGCCTCGGCATAGAGACGGCGCCTTTCGAGAATGTCGAGAGCGTCGACATGCTGGCCGCCGCCGTGTCGCGCCTCGGCCTGCCCGCCATATTGAAGACGCGGCGCTTCGGCTATGACGGCAAGGGCCAGATCATGCTGCGCGAGGGCGCCGATCTCGCCGGCGCTTTCGAGCAGCTCGGCCGCGCGCCTTGCGTCCTCGAGGGCTTCGTGCCCTTCACGCGCGAGGTCTCTGTGGTGGCGGCGCGCGGCGCGGACGGCGCCTTTCGCGCCTATGACGTCTGCGAGAACGTCCATGAGCATCATATTCTCGCGCTGACCGTCGCGCCGGCGCGGATTTCGCCGCAGACTGCGACGGCTTCCGTCGAGATGGCGCGAAAAATCGCCGAGGCGGCCGATTATGTCGGCGTGATCGCGGTGGAGATGTTCGTCGTCGAGACGACGGGCGGCGAGCTTCTCGTCGTCAATGAGATCGCGCCGCGCGTGCATAACTCCGGTCATTGGACGCTGGACGGCGCCGTGACCTCGCAATTCGAGCAGCATATGCGCGCCGTCGCCGGTTGGCCGCTCGGCTCGACGCGCCGCCATGGCGCGCGCGTGGAGATGCGCAATCTGATCGGCGACGAGGTCGACAAGTGGCCGGAGCTGCTGGCGGAGGAGGGCGCCTCGCTCCACCTCTACGGCAAGAAGGAGACGCGCCTCGGACGCAAGATGGGGCATGTGACGCGGGTGTTCGCGGAAGACTGATTGGGCGTATCAGCGCGCCTCCGCCACCCTGCGTCGGGCCGCCACGGCCAGATTGCGCTCCACCAGCGGCGCTATGCCGGCGACGATGCGCTCGACGCCGGCCGCATTGGGATGAATATGGTCCTCCTGCATCAGCGCCGGATTGCCGAAAGCGCCCGCGAGGAAGAAGGGATAGAGCGAAGCGCCCCAGCGCGCGGCGAGCTTCGGATAGATCTGATCGAAGGTCACATTATAGACGAAGCCGAGCTCCGGCTTGGACAGCATGCCGCCGATGACGACGCGGGTTCCGCGCTTCTTATAGCCGTCGAGTATCCAATCGAGATTGCGCGCGACGACGGCCGGATCGGTCTGCGTCAGCATATCATTGCCGCCGAGCTCGACGATGACGACGTCGGCGTCATAATCCTGCGGCGTCGAGGCGAGCCGGGTGGCGGCGTCGGCGGTGGTGTCCCCGGCCATGGAGCCATTGACGACATCGACATTGCGATAGCCGTCGGCGCGCAGCCGCCGCGCTAGCGCCGGGCCGAAGCCATAGCCTTCCGGCACGCCGAGGCCGGAACTGAGACTGTCGCCCAATATCAGCAGCTTCAATGGGGAGGACGGCTGGCTCCGCGCGGGCGAGCCATGGATCGACGCGGCGAGCGCGATCGCGGCTCCGAGAGCGGCTCCGAAGCGGAAAATTTCACGGGCCATTTTGCACCTCGAACGCCTGAAATGAAATCGAGCGGACGGTAGAGGCGGCGCGTTGATCGACCATGAAAAAAGCCCGGCGGATTCGCCGGGCTCTTAAATCTTCTCAATACTTTGGCTTGGCCGTTACTCGGCGAACTCCATGATCACCGCATCGACGGCGAGGCTGTCGCCCGGCTTGGCGGCGATCTTCTTGATCGTCACGTCGCGCTCGGCGCGCAGCACATTCTCCATCTTCATGGCTTCCACCATGCAGAGCGGCTCGCCGGCCTTCACCTCCTGGCCCTCGACGACGTCGACTGTCTTGACGAGGCCGGGCATGGGGCACAGCAGATGCTTGGAGACGCCGACATTCTTCTTCTTCGGCATCAGCGCGTTGAGCTCGGCCTCGCGCTTGGTGAAGACGCGCGCGTCCACCGCCACGCCCTGGTGCGAGAGCTGGAAGCCGTTGAGGATCGGCCGAATCTGCACATAGATGGAGGCGCCGTCTATGGTCCCCTCGAAGACGGGATCGCCCGGCCGCCAATGCGAGGAGATGCGGCGCGTGCGGCCGTCCTCCTCTTCGAAATGGACGATCAGCGCCTCGCCCTGCGTGTCCAGCGAGACGTGGAACGACAGCTCGCCGAGCGAGCAGACGCGCTCGCGCTCGAACTCGAACGGCCGGCCATGGCCGAGCTGGCCGCTGATCAATCGCTTGCGTTCGTTGCCGATGTGATCGACCAGCGCGGCCACCGTCGCCAGCACATGGGCGACCTCGCCATCCGGCTGCGGGGCGGCGAAACCGCCCGCATATTCCTCCGCGATGAAGCCGGTGGAGAGCTGGCCGGAACGCCAACGCTCATGCTGCATCAGCGAGGCGAGGAAGGGGATGTTGTGGCGAATGCCGTCGATCACGAAGCGATCCAGCGCGCTGCCCTGGGCGTCGATCGCGGCGAGGCGGTCGGGGCCATGGGTGACGAGCTTGGCGATCATCGGATCGTAATGGATCGAAATCTCGCGGCCCTCGGCGACGCCCGTGTCATTGCGGACGGTGATCGCACCCTCGCGCTTCTCCTCCGGCGGGCGGTATTTCACCAGACGGCCGATGGAGGGCAGGAAGTTGCGGGTCGGATCCTCGGCGTAGATGCGGCTCTCCACCGCCCAGCCGTTGATCGTCACCTTCTCCTGGCGCAGCGACAAAGGCTCGCCGGCGGCGACGCGAATCATCTGCTCGACGAGATCGATGCCGGTGATGAGCTCGGTGACCGGATGCTCCACCTGCAGGCGGGTGTTCATCTCGAGGAAGTAGAAGCTCTTGTCCTGGCCGGCGACAAACTCCACCGTGCCGGCGGAATCGTAATCCACCGCCTTGGCGAGGGCGACGGCCTGCGCGCCCATGGCGGCGCGGGTCTCCTCGTCGAGAAGCGGCGAGGGGGCTTCCTCTATCACCTTCTGATTGCGGCGCTGAATGGAGCACTCGCGTTCGTTGAGGTGGATCACATTGCCATGCTTGTCGCCCAGCACCTGAATCTCGATATGGCGCGGGTTGACGATGAATTTCTCGATGAAGACGCGGTCGTCGCCGAAGGAGGAGGCGGCCTCGGAACGGGCGCGGTTGAAGCCCTCGACCACTTCCTCGGCCTTGAAGGCGACGCGCATGCCCTTGCCGCCGCCGCCGGCGGAGGCCTTCAGCATCACCGGATAGCCGATCTCATTGGCGATGCGGACCGCCTCTTCGCCGTCCTGGATGACGCCGAGATAGCCGGGAACGACACTCACCTTGGCGGCGGAGGCGAATTTCTTCGACTCGATCTTGTCGCCCATCGCCTCGATCGCGCGGGGATTGGGGCCGATGAAGACGATTCCGGCCTCGGCCAGCGCCTTGGCGAAGGCGGCGCGCTCGGAGAGAAAGCCATAGCCCGGATGCACGGCCTCGGCGCCGGTCTCCTTGCAGGCCGCGACGATCTTGTCGATCAGCAAATAGGATTGCGCAGCAGGGGGCGGGCCGAGATGAATGGCCTCGTCGGCCATTTCGACATGAAGCGCGTCTGCGTCGGCGTCGGAATAGACTGCGACCGTCTTTATGCCCATGCGGCGAGCGGTCTTGATGATGCGGCAAGCGATCTCGCCACGATTGGCGATCAGGATTTTACGAAACATGCGCGCCCCGATACATGCGGAACGGCGCGCCTGCCATTCTCGACCAGCGAGAAAAGCGGGCGCGCCGGGATTTGATCTGCGTCAGGCCTTGGCCTCGGTCGAATCGTCGGCATGGCTGACCTCCACCCGGTCGACGATGCCGAATTCCTTGGCCTCCTCCGCGGACATGAAGTGATCGCGATCGAGCGTCTTGTCGATCGTGTCATAGTCCCGGCCGGTGTGCTTGACGTAGATTTCGTTGAGACGCCGCTTGATCTTCATAATATCCTCCGCATGGCGGAGGATATCCGAGGCCTGGCCCTGGAAGCCGCCCGAAGGCTGATGGACCATGATGCGGGCGTTGGGCAGAGCGATGCGGTTGCCGGCCTCGCCGGCGCAGAGCAGCAGCGAGCCCATGGACGCCGCCTGGCCGATGCAGAGCGTCGCCACCTTGGGCTTGATGTATTGCATCGTGTCGTAGATCGCGAGACCGGAGGTCACGACGCCGCCCGGCGAGTTGATGTAGAGAAAAATCTCGCGCTTCGGATTCTCGGCCTCGAGAAACAGGAGCTGGGCGATGATGACCGAGGCCATATGGTCCTCGACCTGACCGGTCAGAAAGATGATTCGCTCGCGCAGCAAGCGCGAATAGATATCGAAGCCGCGCTCTCCGCGGCTCGTGTTCTCGATCACCTGGGGGATCAGATATTGGTTGTAGACGTCGATCGGATCACGCATCTGTTTTGCGCCTTTTTTAGATTTGACTGGCCTGCGACCGATGCGCCACGCAGCGGGGCTCTATGCTCCCCGGCTCCGCGGCGGCCTCTTCGACCCGCCGTCCTTCCCCCGCATGGAGTGAAAGCCACGAGCCAGCTTTTGGCTCGTTGGTAGCATATTGCGGCAAGCCGTCCAGACACAAACCGCAAAAGGGGCGGGCGGAAACCCCGGGGCCGCCCTTAATCGGCCCCGGGTCGGCGCGCCGGATCAGGCGGCGGGCTGGGCCAGATCGTCGTCTTCCTCGGCTGCGAGCAGCTCTTCCTTGGTCACGGACTTGTCGGTGACGCTGATCTTGGTGACCAGATGGTCGACGACCCGCTCCTCATAGAGGGGGGCGCGAATCTGGGCGAGGGCCTGCGGGTTATTGCGGTAAAAGTCCCAAACCTGCTTCTCGCGGCCGGGGAAGGCGCGCACGCGCTCGACCAGCGCATCGGTGACGTCCTTGTCCTCGACCGTCACGCCGGCGCCCTGGCCGATCTCGGCCAGCACCAGGCCGAGACGCACGCGGCGCTCGGCGATCTTGCGATATTCCTCGCGCGCCGCCTCTTCCGTCGTGTTCTCGTCCTCGAAGCTCTTGCCGGAGCGCTTGCGCTCTGCCTCGAGCTGGTTCCAGATCGTGTCGAACTCCTGGGCGACGAGACCCTCGGGCAGCTCGAAGCTATATTTCTTGTCGAGAGCGTCGAGCAGCGAGCGCTTCAGCTTGGCGCGCGAGGCCTTGGCGTAATCCGCCTCGAGATTGCCGCGCACGGCGAAGGTCAGCTCGGCGAGTGATTCGAAGCTGTATTTGCTGGCGAAAGCGTCGTCGATCGGCAACTCCTTGGGACCGAAGACGCCCTTGACGGTCACGTCGAACTCGGCGTCGCGGCCGGCGAGCGTCGGCACGCCGTAATCCTCGGGGAACTTCACCTTGACGACGCGCTGCTCGTCCTTGGCCGCGCCCTCGAGCTGCTCCTCGAAGCCGGGGATGAAGGAGCCCGAGCCGAGAACCAGATCGACGTCGCCGCCCGTGCCGCCCTCGAAGGGCTCGCCGTCGAGCTTGCCGGTGAAGTCGATGGTGACGCGGTCGCCCTTGGCGGCGGCGCCTTCTTTCGCCTCGAACTCGCGGATGCGCTCGGCGAGATCGGAGATCGCCTTCTGGACCTCCTCCTCCGAGACCTCGGCGATGGGACGCTCGATGGCGATGTCGTCGAAAGCGCCGAGCTCGATCGCCGGCAGCACCTCGAAGGCGACGGAATAGGAGAAGTCGCCCTCGGCCTCGAGCGCCTTCTCGACCTCGGCCTGATCGGTCGGGAAGTCGAGGCGGGGCTCCATGGCGACGCGCAGGCTATTGTCCTCGACGATCTTGCGATTGGCCTCGTTGACGGCCTCCTGCAGGACCTCGCCCATTATGCCTTTGCCATAGATCTTCTTGAGATAGGAGAGGGGCGCCTTGCCGGGGCGGAAGCCCTTGATCTGCGCCTTGCCGCGCAGCTCGACGAGCTGCGACTCGAGCTTGGCGGCGAGGTCGCCGGCCGGAAGCACCACTTTGAACTCGTGTTTCAAGCCCTGCGACAGGGTCTGCGTCACCTGCATGTCGTTTTCGCCTTCTCGAATCTCGACCAGTCCGGCGTACGCCGGGAAAAAATCTCTGCCGCCGGCGCGCGTCGGATGGTGCGGGCGGAGGGAGTCGAACCCCCACGACTTGCGTCACCGGAACCTAAATCCGGCGCGTCTACCAGTTCCGCCACGCCCGCCGCCTCGACGCGCAAACGCCCGACGAGCCGCCGGCTCGCGGGTGAAACGCCAAAGGACCGAAGCCACGAGCCATCCGGCGTCGAAACGTCGCGGCGACAATCGAAACGCCGGCTTCGAAATGCCGGCGTCGACGCGCGGACGCGGCCACGCGCCGGCTCGGGCGGGGGGTCTATAGCACGACGCGCCGCCGGCGCTAAAGAAAATGTCACTTGCGGGATGCGGGGTCGCGCCCTGTTGAAAGCCGGGCTCCGCTCGGGCCATATGCGGCGGCGAGGAGAAACCGGAGCCATCATGCCGTTCAACTGCTCACGCCGCGCCTTTGTTCGCGGAGTCGCCGCGACCCTCGTCTCTCTGGACGCCCGCGCCGAGCCGCCGGCCGCCGCCCTGAAAACGTTGGCGGCGCGCAAGGGGACCGCGCGGCTGCTGCCGGAGCCGGCCCATGCGACCGAGATTTGGGGATTCGAGGGGAAGGCTCCGGGGCCGCTGCTGCGCTTCGCCCAGGGCGACGAGCTGTCGGTCGGTCTGACCAACGGCTTGGAGAAGCCGCTCTCCATCCATTGGCATGGCATGCGCGGCGACAACGCCATGGATGGCGTCGCGCCGCTGACCCAGGCGGAGGTCGGGCCGGGCGGGCGATTCGACTATCGCCGCAAATTGGTCGACGCCGGTCTCTTCTGCTATCGGCCGTCGGTTTTCGGGGCGACGCCGGAGCTCTGCGGCCGCGGGCTGAAGGGCCTCGTCGTCGTCGACGAGCCCAAGCCGCTGGAGGCCGACGCCGATCTTCTGCTCGTGCTCGACGATTGGCGGCTGGACAAGAATGGCGCGATCGAGGGCGATTTCGCCTCTCCCGCCGCAGCCGCCGGGGCAGGGCGCATCGGAACGCTGGTGGCGGTGGACGGCGCCCCGGCGCCGGCGCGACGCGATTTCGCGCCGGGCGCGCGCATTCGCCTGCGCCTCGCCAATCTCGCCAATGCGCGAATCATGTTCGTCGGCTTCGACAATATTCAGCCCTTCGTCGTGGCTGTGGACAGCCAGCCCTGCGACGCCTTCGAGCCTGTGCGCCGCACCATTCCCGCGGCGCCCGGCTCGCGATTCGAATTGCTGTTCGATCTGCCGCAGGCCGAGAACGCCGCCGGCAAGCTGATTCTGCGCGGCATGGACGAGCCCGACCGCGAGCTGGCGATCTTCACCACCCGCGGCGCAAAGGCGGCGTCGCGCCCGCCCATAGCGGCGCTGCCGCAAAATCCGCTGCTGCCCACAGAGATAAAGCTGCAGGCGGCCAAGAAGGTCGATCTGACATTGGAGCCGCCCGCCGCGCCCGGCGCCCCCTGGCGCATCAATGGCGCGCCGAGCAAGGCCTATGGCGGGCCGCCTTTGTTCCAGGTGAAGCGCGGCGCGCCGGTGACGCTCGGCTTCGTCAATCGTTCCGATGTCGTCGCCGTCATGCATGTCCACGGCCATTGCGTGCGGCTCCTGCATGATCTCGACGATGGCTGGGAGCCCTATTGGCGCAATGGCGTCGTCGTGCCGCCGGGCAAGACCAAGCATGTCGCCTTCGTCGCCGACAGCCCCGGCAAATGGGCGGTGCATGACGATATTCTCGAGCACGAGGCCGCCGGCCTCGCCGCTTGGTTCGAGGTGAAGTGACGATAGCGTCAGCGAATCCTGGCCCGCGGTTGCGCGCTGCTGCGGCTGCGTGCAATATCCGCATGACGCGTCGCTTCACGACATGGCCCGCTCCACGCGGGGCCGCATTAGGCGACCTCTCGCCGGTCCGGGTAACTCTACGATAACCGAGCTCGAATAATAGTATGTAATCGCATCGATTTCGGGCTAGTTTTGCGACGAGGGCTCCAGTCGGGGCGTACTGACATCGACTTGCGAGATCGACTTGTGGCATCGACTCCCGGAGTGGCCATGGCGACGGCAGCCTTGGAGCATAAGCTTCGAAAACCGAATGAGTTTCCTGATTGGGAATTCGAGAATCTCGAAGTCGCCTATGACTCCGAGAGCCGTTCGGTGTGGATGAACTATAAGGTCGGCGCTCCGCATCATTATAGTCTCGCCATGCTCCTAGAAGCGGTCGAGATGCGCGAATCGCTGAAAGCGCTCGCGCAGTCGCCCTATGCCGAGCGCTGGCCGATCCGCTATTTCGTCATGAACTCGAACAAGCCGGGCGTGTTCAGCCTGGGCGGCGATCTGGCGATCTTTTCGGCCTCGGTCCGCAAGCGGGACAGGGACAGCCTGCTGACTTACGCTCATGTCTGCATCGATGTGATGTATGGTCTCACATCGGCCTTCGGCCTGCCGCTCGTCACTGTCTCGACCGTCCGCGGCCAATGCTTCGGCGGAGGCTTCGAGGGCGCCATGGCGACCGATTTTCTGATTGCCGAGGAGAGCGCCAAGCTCGGCGTTCCAGAGGTCGCCTTCAATACTTTCCCCGGAATGGGCGCCGTCACCTTTCTCAAGCGCCGCTTGGGCGCGGCGCTCGCGGAGCAAATCATCGCAACCGGCGCCGCCCATTCGGGATCGAAGATGCACGAGCTCGGCGTCGTCGATGTGCTGGCTCCCGATGACCGTCTGCGCGAGACCGCCCTCGAATGGATGTGCGAAGGCGGCGAGGAGCGTTGGCTGCGGCGGCGCGCGCTCGCCGATCTGCGGCGCGACTGCTTTCCGATCACGCACGACGAGCTGCTGCGTGTCGTCGAGCTGTGGGTGGATTGCTCGTTTTCGATCGGCGAGCAGGACTTGCGTCATATGGAGAGGCTGGTCGCCGCTCAGGGGCGGCTTTCTGGCCAGCGGCCGAGATCGGCGTGACAATGCTGCGCCCTCTGGCGGCAGCGAACTGGAAAGACCGTTCCATGTCGTCGAACGTCAATGCGAGCGACATCGAGAATAGCGAGATCCGCGAGGAGATACATCGCGATCTCGTCGAGACGCTGTTCGGCACGCCCGGATCGTTCGCCGCGGGACTCGTCGGTGGGATGATCGCGCCGGTGAGCGCCTGGCTGATGACGCGTCACGACGTCTATCTCGTGCTGACGGCGATCATGGCCTGCTTCGCCGCCTACCGGCTCTATGTGCTCTATGCCCACACCAAGACGCCGGTCGACGTTCGTCGCGGCGACGCGCAGCTGTGGGAGATTCGCTATGCGATCGGCGGCGTCGGCTTCATGACCGCGGTCGGCCTCAGCGTCGCGATCCTCTTCTCCGAGCATCATGACGAGATCGGGGGCTATTACGGCATCGTCATTATGATGAGCGGCGTCGGCATGCTCGCCGGACGCAACGCCGGAAGTCCCAGAATCGTCTATGCGCAAATGCTGGGTCTCTGCACGCCGCTGACGGTCGCGGCGCTGCTGCACGACGATCTGCGCTATTGGGGCCTCGCCTCCATATTCGTCCTCGTCATGGTCTCGTTGCGCTCGACGACGATATTCCTGCATGGAAATCTCGAATCCGCGCTGCGCAACGGCCGTGACGCCAATATGCAGCGCCGCCGCTTCAAATCGGCGCTGAACAGCATGAGCCACGGGCTCTGCATGGGCAATTGCGACGGGAGGCTGACCGTCGTCAATCGCCGCCTGCTCGAATTTTTCCAGATAGACGAGGGCAGCGCGCCGTCGACGCTCGCCGGGCTGGCGCGACGGATCGCCGAAAAGGCGGACATGCCCGAGTCCGAATGGCGCGCCTTCGCCGAGCAATGGGAATCGCATTCGACACTGCCGCGCACCAGCGTCTTCTCTCGCGAGATCGGCGATCGCATCTTCGATTTTCGCTGCGAGCCGGCCGACAACGGCGCCTTCGTCACCGTCGTCGAGGATGTGACCGAGCAGAGACGCGCGGCGCGCGAGATCGAGCGAATCGCGCATTTCGACACTTTGACCAGTCTCGCCAATCGCTTCCAGTTCCAGCAGCGGCTGGAGCGCGATCTGCGGCATATTCGCAAGCGCGGGCTCAGTCTCGCGCTTTTGTGCATCGATCTCGATCAGTTCAAGGAGGTCAATGACACGCTCGGACATACGATCGGCGACCGGCTCCTCTGCGCGGTCGCCGAACGTCTGCGCGAATGCGTGCGCTCGGTCGACATGGTGGCGCGCTTCGGCGGCGACGAGTTCTGCATCCTCATGCATCCGACGATCGAGACGCCGCCGGCCGACGCGCTGGCGCGCCGCGTCATAGAGGCGATCGGCCGTCCCTATGTCGTCGAGGGGCATACGATCGTCATCGGCGCCAGCGTCGGCCTCTGCATCGCGCCGCGGGACGCCGTTTCCGTCGAGGGGCTGCTGAAATGCGGCGATCTCGCAATGTATCATTCCAAGGCCGCCGGACGACGGCAGGCCATATGGTTCGAGACGTCGATGGAGGATGCGCTGGTCAGCAAGCGGCGCATCGAGCGCGAGCTGCGCGAGGCGCTCAGGACCGAGGCGCTCGAGGTTCATTACCAGCCCATCTACGACGCGCGCGATCAATCCATTTCTACCTGCGAGGCGCTGACGCGCTGGCGCCATCCGCAATTGGGCTATGTGCCGCCTTCCTCCTTCATCCCGATCGCCGAAGAGACGGGGATGATCGTCGAGCTCGGCGAATGGGTGCTGCGCCGCGCCTGTCGCGACGCGCATCTGTGGCCGTCGGCGGCGCGGGTCGCGGTCAATTTCTCCTCGCGGCAGTTTCAGCAGCCGGACATGATCGAGCGCGTCCGCAACGCGCTCGACGCCGCCGGGCTGGCGCCGAGCCGGCTCGAGATCGAGATCACCGAATCCACGCTCATGCAGGACACGGAGGACGCCGCGGCCAAGATCGCGGGGCTGCGCGCGATCGGCGTCCGCCTGTCGCTCGACGATTTCGGAACCGGCTTCAGCAGCCTCGGCTATTTAAATCGTTTTCCGGTCGACAAGGTGAAGCTCGATCGCAGCTTCGTGTCGGAGCTCAGCGTCTCCAGCAAGACGCAGGCGATCGTCGGCGCGGTCTCGCTGCTGACCGCCGAGCTCGGCATAGATCTCGTCGCGGAGGGCGTCGAGACGCATGAGCAGCGCGCGCTGCTGCTCGCCAAGAATGTGCATCTGATGCAGGGCTTTCTGTTCAGCATGGCCAAGCCGCAGGCGGAGCTGACGCAGATCTTTTCCGGCGTCGCGCGCGGCGGCAAGCTGAAGGTCGTCGCCTGACGGAAGCGCCCGGCGCCCACCTTCAGCGGGCGCCGGCCGAAATCGCGTCTCGCCACAAATCCTGCGTCAGCCCCGCCGGCTCGCGGCGGTCGTCGTCTCCACCCGGCGCACCGGCGGGGCGCTGATGCGCTGCGCGCGGAACATGCTGTAGGAGGCGTTGTAGCGGCGCCCGCATTGCCGCACATAGCTCTCCGCGCCCAGCAGGCCTTCGCCATTCTCGACGATATGCTTGACGAGGCAGAGGTCATGCATCTGCTCGGCGGTGAGAATCTCGCCATTCTCCATCAGCCGCTCCGCCTTCACGAAGCCGAGCTTCTGCGCCAGCGCCCCATAGACGCCGACCGCCGAAGCGAGATCGGCCTCGAAGGAGAAGCGCGCGTAACGGTCGGCCACCATCATCGAGCAGGAGAGGGCGAAGTCCAGATCCGCTCCGTTCAGATAGGTCCTGGCCCATGCGATCGATATTACCGGCGCATCGAGGATGAGCCGCGCGGTCGCCGACGCCAGCTCGTCGAAGCCTTCCGCGGCGACGGCCGTGGAATCGTCACAGTGCGCAAAGTCGAAAACCAGATATTTGAGACCGGGCAGATGGCCTTCGGAAATTTTGCGCAGCAACAAGGTCAGGCCGTCGATGCTGTCGCGATCGAAACCGCAGCCGAGCTTGCTCACCAAAATCGTATCCAGCTCGTCCATACGATGGATCTCCAGCGACGAGCGCTGACGGATGAAATCCAGCGGATCCGAAAAGTCGGAAGGGGAAACATAAGTCTCGGCGGCGACAGCGGACGTGATGTCGTTCTTCGAAACTACCGCATTCATGTTTCGTCTCCTATCTCGAATGGTTTCGCAATTCTTACCGAGTTACTTAAATTTTTAAAGAAATTTCGGCCGCGTCTTCGCTCATGGTTAATAGCCGAGAGCAAAATTTACGTACGTAGTTTCCTGATTCGCGCCGACTGGGCAGGTTGCGACTTTTTGCCGCTGGCGGATTTTAAAATTATGGAAGCACTGCCCGAAAGTGCGGAGCCCGGCGGCAAAGCACGTGCTGGAGAGGTTCGGGCGGCGGCGCCGTCGGCGGCGGGGCCGCGGCATTTCCGCGCCGGCTCGTTTCCGAGCGAAAACTTCGTCCCTATCTCGATGGGAGTGTGTGCTAAAAGCCGGGAGCGACCATCGGCCGGGGGGACCGAGTCGCATCGCGGTCATCGACGCCACGGTCGGCGAGAGTGCTGCAGCCGCTCATGAGAAGCGGCGAGAACATGGATAGGGAGAGAAAAGATGAATCTTCGACTTCTGGTCGCTCTTGCCATGGCGACGGCCGGACTGGTCGGCGAGGCCCATGCGCATGGCGGCGTGAGCTCCGACACCGGCCAGTGCATCATGAAGATCGGCCCCGACACGATGAACTTCACCGGCTATCAGCCGCTGAAGTCGCGCGAGGTCTTCTGCGACGACATTCCCGATGTCGGCCCGACCATCATCGTGCTGGACGCCGTGCAGGACGAGCTGCGCGACATGGCGCTGGAGATCCGCATTCTGCGCAATGTCGGCCAGGCGGACGACAACGAGAATCTCGAGCAGAATACGGAAGTCTATCTGCCGCCGAAGAAATACCGCACCGGCACGCTCAATTTCGAATATAATTTCACCAAGAAGGGCAATTTCATCGGCTTGGTGAAGGCCAAGGCCGACGATGGACGCGAATATGTTTCGCGCTTTCCCTTCGCTGTCGGCACCACAGAGGACAAGAACACTATCATCGCCGTGTTCTTCGCCGCGCTCGGCCTCGTCGGCTTCGGCCTCTGGTATAAGAACAGCTTCCTCGACAAGAAAAAGAAGGCGGCCTGATCTTTCGGTCGCCAATGCTCCGGCCGGGCGAGTGTCCGGCCGGAACGCTTCAGACGAGCTCGACGAGACGGCCGTCGCTGAGCGTGACGCGACGGTCCATCTGATCGGCGAGGTCGAGATTATGCGTCGCCACCAGCGCGGCGAGGCCGGTATTGCGCGCCAGCGTCATCAAGGTCGCGAAGACATGCTGCGCGGTGCGCGGATCGAGATTGCCCGTCGGCTCGTCGGCGAGCAGAACATGCGGCGCATTGGCGACCGCGCGGGCGATGGCGACGCGCTGCTGCTCGCCGCCCGATAGCTGCGAGGGCAAATGCCCCGCCCGCTCGCCGAGCCGCAGATAGTCCAGCAATTCCGCCGCGCGCCGCTCCGCCTCGCGGCGATCCAGCCCGTTGATCGCCTGCGGCAGCGCCACATTCTCGAGCGCGGTGAACTCCGGCAGCAGATGGTGGAACTGATAGACGAAGCCGATCGTCGAGCGGCGCAGGCTGGTGCGCTCATTATCGCTCATGTCGGAGGTCGCCAGCCCGGCGATGAGCACCTCGCCGTCATCGGCGCGCTCCAGCAGGCCGGCGATATGGAGCAGAGTGGATTTGCCGGCGCCCGAAGGCGCGATCAGCGCCACCATCTCGCCGGGAGAAAGCGCGAGATCGGCTCCCATCAATATGTCCAGCCGCCCATCGCCTTCGCGATAATGGCGGGCGACGCCGGAAAGCTCGAGAACTGTCATGGGCCTCACTCGTGGCGCAGGGCGTCGATCGGATCGAGGCTCGCCGCTTTCCAGGCTGGATAGATGGAGGCGAGAATGGCGAGCACGAGCGTCATGACGACGACGAGCGCCACCTCGCGCGGCTCGACGATAGAGGGCAGGCGCGACAGAAAATAAAGCTCCGCCGGAAACAGATTGGCGTGCATGAGCTTGTTGAGCAGCAGCCGGATCGCGTCGAGATTTTTGGCGAGCGTCAGTCCCAGCAGAAAGCCGGCGATGTCGCCGACGACGCCGATGGAGGCGCCGATGATGAGGAAGATGCGCAGCACCGCGCCGCGCGTCGCGCCCATCGTGCGCAGAATGGCGATGTCGGAGGATTTGTCCTTCACCAGCATGGTGAGGCCGGAGATGATGTTGAGCGCCGCCACCAGCACGATCAGCGTCAATATGATGAACATCACATTGCTCTCGACCTGCAGCGTGTCGAAGAAGGTCTTGTTGCGCTGCCGCCAATCGGTGAGCATCATCGGTCGATCGATATTGGCGTCTATGTCGGCGCGGAACTTGTCCACGGCGTCCGGCGCGTCGAGAAAGACCTCGATCACCGTCGCCTCATTCTCGTGATTGAAGAACAATTGCGATTCGGCGAAGGGCATGTAGACGAAGACGCGGTCATATTCCGACATGCCGATCTGGAAGATCGCCGTCACCGGATAGGCTTTTATGCGCGGCGCCACGCCGAAAGGCGTCGATGCGCCCTTGGCGATGAGAATGCTGATATTGTCGCCGACGCGCACGCCGAGCGTCTCGGCGAGGCGCTGGCCGATGGCGACGCCGCCGGCGCTGTCGAAGCCCTGGAAGGTCCCGTCCTTCACATTGCCGGCGAGGCCCGGCAGACGCAGAATGTCCTGCTCGCGTATGCCGCGCACCAGCGCGCCCGACTGCCCATAGGGGGAGGAGACGCCGGCCGCGCCCTCCACCATGGGGGCGACGAGCTTGACGCCCGGCAGGCGCTGCAGCCGCGCCGTGACCTCGGCCCAATCGTTCAGCGGCCGCTCGGCCGCCTGGACGAAAGCGTGGCCGTCTATGCCGACGATCTTGTCCATCAGCTCGCGATGAAAGCCGTTCATCACCGACATGACAACGATGAGCGTCGCCACGCCCAGCATGATGCCGAGAAAGGAGAAGCCGGCGATCACCGAGACGAAGCCATTGGCGCGCCGCGCCCGCACATAGCGGAAGGCGACCATCCATTCGAAGGGCGCGAAGGCGCGCAAGCGCGGCGGCGGCTCGGTCTCGACCACGGTAGACAAAGTAGATTCGCTCATTTCGGCATTGTGCCCATCCGCTCGAGCCTTTCAAGCGCGCCACAGAAATGGGCGTTTCCCATGTGAGAGAGGCGAATCGAAGGCGAAGACGCGGGCCGTCGCCCGCATGGCGGAAAACCGACAGCGGGGCTAGAGCCGAGCCTGCCGAGGCCAGAAAAATTAACGTCTGGCCCTTAATTTGCTGCACTGCATTCACCACCTCGACATCGGCGGTGGGCAATCGAGGAGACGAGAAATGGGTTCGATCGCCCAGCTGAAGAGCGGCCCGCGCAAGGCGCATGGCGCCGTGCATGACAATGTCGAGCTCGATCGTTTCGAGCTCGATCTCGAAGACGGAACGGCCGTCGCCTATTACCGCATGGCGCCCGGCGCCATCGTCTTCACCCATACCGAGACTCCGCCGGCGCTGCGCGGCAAAGGCGCCGGCTCGGAGCTGATCCGCGGCGCGCTGCAATGGGCGCGGGCGCGTGGGCTGAAGGTCGTTCCCGAATGCTCCTTCGTGGCCGATTATATCGCGCGCCACCAGGAATTCGCCGATCTCGTGCTGCGCAAATCGGCCTAGAGCGCTTTCTACTCCTCTTCCGAGAGCGAGAGCCATTGATCTTCCGCCTCGGCGAGCGCCGAGGCGAGATCGGCGCGCTGCTGGGCGAGGCGGTTGGCCTCCTGCGGATTGCGGGAAAAGGCGCTCGGATCGGCGAGCGCGGCGTCGACGCGCGCCAATAGCTCGGCGAGCTTTTTCATGCGCTCTTCCGCCGCCGCCAGCTTGCGGCGCGCCTGGCCGGCGTCGCGCTTGCCTTTGACCGGGCGAGGTGCCTCGCGCGGCTCCTCCTCCTTGCGCTGCTCGCGGGCGTCGTCATTGGCGCGCGCCAGAACATAGCGCGCATATTCGTCGACATCGCCGTCGAAGGCCTTCACCGTGCCGCCTTCGACGAGCCACAGGCGATCGGCGCAGGCCTCCAGCAAATAGCGATCATGCGAGACGAGCACGATCGCGCCCTCATGGGCGTTGATCGCCTCGACCAGCGCGGCGCGGCTGTCGATGTCGAGATGATTGGTCGGCTCGTCGAGAATGAGCAGATGCGGCCCGTAGAAGGAGGCGACGCCGAGCAGCAGCCGCGCCTTCTCGCCGCCGGAGAGGCGCTCCACCTTCGTGTCCGCCCGTGCGCCGGAAAAGCCGGTCTGCGCGGCCCGCGTGCGAATGCGCGCCTCTGGCGCGCCGGGCATCAGCGCGGCGAAGACGGAGTAGGGCGAGTCCTTTTCGTTGAGATCGTCGACCTGATGCTGAGCGAAAAATCCCGCCTCCAGCTTGGCCGCGCGCACCATATTGCCGCTCTTGGGCTCGAGCCGCCCAGCCAGCAGCTTGGCGAAGGTCGATTTGCCATTTCCGTTGGAGCCCAGCAATCCGATGCGATCGTCATTGGAGAGGCTGAGCGACAGGCGCGACAGCACGGTGCGCTCGCCATAGCCGACGCTCACATTCTCGAAAGCGATAATCGGCGGCGACAGCGGCTTTTCCGGCGACGGCAGATAGATCGGCAGCACCTCGTCGTCGACGACCGCCGTGACCGGCCCCAGCTTCTCCAGCATTTTGAGACGCGACTGCGCCTGACGCGCTTTGGTCGCCTTGTAGCGGAAGCGATCGACGAAGGCCTGCAGCTCGCGGCGGCGATCCTCCTGCTTTTTGCCTGCCTTGGCGGCGAGCGCGCGCGCCTCCAGCCGCTGCGCCTCGAAGGAGCTGTAATTGCCCTTGTAGATCGTCAGCTTGCCGCGCTCGAGATGCAGAATATGCGTCGCCACCGCGTCCAGCAGATCGCGGTCATGGCTGATGACGACGACATTGGCCGGATAATGCGCAAGATAATCGACGAGCCAGAGCGTGCCTTCGAGATCGAGATAATTGGTCGGCTCGTCGAGCAGCAGCAGCTCCGGCTGCGAGAACAGCACGGCGGCGAGGGCGACGCGCATGCGCCAGCCGCCCGAAAACTCCGAGAGTGGGCGCCGCTGCCCCTCGGCGTCGAAGCCGAGGCCGGAGAGAATCGCCGCCGCCCGCGCCGGCGCCGCATGGGCGTCTATGTCGACGAGGCGCGTCTGGATTTCGGCGATCTCATGCGGGTCGGTCTCGGTCTCGGCGCGCTCCAGCAGATCGGCGCGCTCTATGTCAGCGGCGAGCACGAAATCGACCAGCGCCGTCGGCCCACCCGGGGCCTCCTGCTCGACGCGCCCTATCTTCAGCTTGGCGGGGAGGGAGATGGTTCCGGTCTCGCCGGCGATCTCGCCGCAGATGATTCGGAAGAGCGTCGTCTTGCCGGCGCCGTTGCGGCCGACGAAGCCCGCGCGCGTCCGCGGCGGCACGAAGACCGAGGCCTTGTCGAAGAGCAGCCTCTCGCCGAGCCTGTAAGTGAGATCGTCAATGGAGAGCATGGCCTCGCCTCTAGGACCTTTGCCGGCGATGTGCAACGTCGGCGCCGCCGAAGCCTTGCGCGCAGCTTGTGATGAGGCCTTCTTGACGCTTGTCAGCCCGAGCGCAGCCCTCTATATCTGCGCCCGCTTCGCGCCGCCCTCTGGACGGCGCAGCCCGCGCCCATCGTCTAGAGGCCTAGGACGTCGCCCTTTCACGGCGAAAACACGGGTTCGATTCCCGTTGGGCGCGCCAATGAAATCAATCGCTTATCGTCAAGGCGTCCGGCCAATATCCAATATTTGGCCAATAAAGCAGGGCGAAGCGCCGCGGATTTCAGGCGAGTTTGGCGCAGTTCGCTTGCCGCTCAACGTCACTTCCTGTCCAGTCAATTCGGCCGCACGTCCATTGGACGCACGCCACATGCCGCGCGGCGGAATCGGGGGAGCCGGCTACAGCCGGGAAGGTCCGAGTGGACTATGGGCGTTCTAGCCGTCCTGAGAGCTGCTTTACAGAGAAGTGCCGTAGGGGTAGCGTCAACGCAGAAAGGCCGCCACGGGCAAGGTGGCAGCCTTTCGTGAACCGATCGACCATTTCTGGGACGGCTCGTTGCACGCCGACTATTCTACAAATCGGCAGCCCGTGTCCAGGGATGTTGGTCACCGCCTCAACATTCTGAAAAAGCACGGAAATATCATGTCATCGAAGAGTTTGGTCACCGCCCCCGAACAGCTCAAGCTAAAGCTTGAAATCGTAGCAGAAAGGGAAGTGGACGGCGTCGGAATGGGCGTTCTCGGCGACGGGAACACCTTTCTGACCGTGAGCGGCTTGGCTCGCATGTGCGGAGTCGATAAGGCCTCCATCATTCGCATAACGGCAGCTTGGCAGGAATCGCCTCTGAAGCCTAGAGAACGAAAGATCAGAGAGCTCGTCAGCGCACAGGGCGCAGATGATAGTATTTGCTTTATAGCAACCATGAAGAATGGCGTAATTAATCACGCAATACCGTCATTCGTTTGTATGGCAGTGTTAGAATATTATGCATTTGAGGTAAAAGGAGAGTATGAACAAGCCGCAAAAAACTATAGACTGCTTGCACGCAAGGGGTTTAATGATTTTATTTACGCACAGGTTGGATATAACCCCACCGGAGAGGCGGGTGTTGCATGGCAGCAATTTCACGACAGAGTCTCTCTATCGTATCATACAGTTCCAGATGGGTATTTTAGTGTGTTTAAAGAGATATCTAATATTTTTGTTACACTTATTCGAAATGGCGCGCAGTTAGGAAACAAATTTATTCCAGATATCAGCGTTGGTCTTCATTGGGGGAAGTACTGGACGAAAGAAAATTTAGATATTATTTACGGAGACCGTCTCAAATACGAACATAATTACCCGCAATATTTTCCTCAGGCCGCATCAAACCCACAGCAGCCCTACTGCTATCCTGATGAAGCGCTTGGGGAGTTCCGAAAATGGGTTCGTGAGCACTACATCCCCAAGCATTTGCCGGGCTATATCGACCAGAAGGTGAGAGAAAAACAAATTCCCGCGCCTGCCGCTCGACGAGCGCTTGAAGCCTTCGCGCCGAAAGCAATTGCAAGGCGCAGGTAGTTTTCCAAAAAAACGCCCCGCCTGTTCATCCGAGGTCGGGGCGTTTCGCTGTTGCGTCGGTTCCGGGAAACCTTCGGCTTGCTCATAGATTAGGCGGGTCTGGTCTGTGATGCAAGAGCGGGCGCCGTAGCTCATAGACCCCGTCACCGCGCCGAGAGAACTCTATCGCCCCGACGTGCGGCCTCGGGCCGGCGACGAGAGCAACGGCTCGCCGGGCGAGATTGGCGAGAGCATAGCGCCGGGCGAGGTCACGCACGCCAGCGGCGAGGATCGGCCCGAGCGTCTGCGCCAGTGTCGGCGGGAGGCGTGGCGTCTCGACGACGATCGGCGTGGGGAGCTTGCGGGTCGGGATAGCGACCATTTCTTGCTGGCGGCCGGAAGAATCGTGCGTGGTGATATCACCACACATGAATTTCTCCTTTTGTTCGTCGAGCTTGGAATAGGAGCCCCCAGATTTGGGGGCTGCGCTCAATCCAAGTTTGGATCGAGCGATCCTGTAGCCGTTACCCCGCTTCGACTCGACGTCGACGCCCTTCCTGCGCAGCCGAGCAACGGCGCTCGAAAGCGCCGCCACCTTTCCCGAATCGCCATAGACGGCCTCGGCGAGGTCGGCTCGGGGAACGTAACGCCCCCGTGACCGGCGAAGGCGAGCGACGATCTTCGCCTCGATTGGCGTCATGACGATATCCTCGCGAGATAGAGACGCCAGCGGGCGAACTTCACGCGGGCGAGCAAGAGCGCCAGCTCCCGCAAGGTCGCCGGACGATCGGCCCGCTCCCCAACTCTGGGGGCCGGCAAATCGACGCGGCGGGCGAGCCATAGCAGCGCGCGGGCGGCAAGGAGGCGGGGAAGAGAGGGGCGCGTCGTCATTGGCTCGGCTCCGTGGGACGCCGCGAGGCCCTTACCAAACCATGGATACCCTTCGCGATTTCCTCCAAGTCGTCGCAAAAATGATCCATCAGCGCGCCGGTTCCCCGACTCAGGCAGTCGTCGCTGTCGACGATATGAGAGATCGCCGCATTGATTCCGAAGGCGCGAATAGATGCTTCCAGCAGCCTATTTGTAAGGCTTTCGAGTTCCGAAATCGTTTGCTCGCTCATGCCAGCGTCTCCTTTTCTAGGACCGCGACAGTCGCGGATCGCGCCTCGTCCTTTCGAACGACGATCGGCGCGGCGGCCTCATAGCATTCGTCCATTCGCTCGGAGAGGTCCGCGGCGAGTTGGACGACGCCGCGCATCTGCTCATGCTCTAAATACAGCGTGTGCTCGAAAGCCGACTCCATGAGCGCCGCGAAGCCCCGCAAACGCATCCGCATTTTGATAAGGTGATCGAATGCCAGTTCTTCGGCGGACGGCGCTTCGTCCGCCTCTTCGACGGTCGTGGTCTGTTGCTTGGTCACTGCCGCTCATCCTTCTCAAAGACGACGGAATCGGCCTTGTGCGCCGCTTCGGCTTCGGCGCGGCGGCGATCATGCTCGAGGTTGAAGGCGTAAACGGTCGCGGTGGCGTGGTCGGCTACGTCGCTCGCCAATTCGAATAGCGCCATCTTATCGCGATCGTCGGTCCCGGAATCGAGCCCGTCGATTGCTATGAACAGCGCTCGCGCGAGGCGGGCGGTGCGGTTCGCGTGCTCCTCGAGGGATTGCAGGCAATGGGCGCGGGCGGGCCAGTGGAGCGCGTCAGCGTCGGCGGTCGTCAGTTCACGCATATTCGAACTCCTTCACAGTGTTGGCCGCGCCGCCTTGAAGGACGGGATGCGGATCGTCGTCGACGATGGCGGATTGCTGGCCCTCGCCGCGCTCGGCGGCTTCCAGGAGGGCTTTGACGAGCGGGTCGTCGAAAAGGTGGGAGATTTTCACGGCGTCGACTCCATTGATTTAAATTCGTTACAGTGATAGAAAATCATCACTATGATGGCTTGTCAATAGGAATGCATCACAGTGATGGAAAATGATCAAATCACGGGTCGGCAGATCGCCGCGGCGCTGGCGCTGGCGCGCCTTTCACAGGCTGAACTAGCCAAGGTCGCCAATGTTTCAGTCCCCACATTGGGGCGGATGATCGCGAGCGAAGGGCCGGCCTCGGGCATGGCGAACAACGTGATGGCAGTCCGCGCCGCGCTCGAGGCCGCTGGCGTGATCTTCGTCGACGAGAATGGCGAGGGGTCAGGCGTGAGGTTAAGGAAAAAACAAATGACGAAAGAGCCAATTTATGTAGACGCGTCACGATCTGCCGTTCTTGAGCATGGAGCTAAATCAATAAACTGCCTTACTTTGCAAGAAGCAAAACTAGAATATGATAAATTGCCCCTTGACCGGAAAGAGATTGCAAAAATAACATCGGGAGGAATTGTTTATTCTGCGTCAGAAATCGAGCGATTCCACTATGCAGAAAGAGAACAATAGCTGACGACTCAGACAATGACAAATTGTCGCTTGCTGAACCTTGCCGGTGGCCTCCGAAGTTGCGGAAGTGAAGCGGTCGGATCGAGTGGCAGAATTTGCCACTTGATCGCTCTTGCGGTCGCCGCCGTGCTTCGTCTCCGGGTGAAGCTCCTCGTAAATCTGCTTGCGCCGGAAGATGGCGCTCGCTTCCTGCGCCAGCGTCACTCGAGATGGATAACCCGAATAACCGCGATGTTCGACCACGGCAGGAACCACGTCACGACGTCGCTCGGCTGGCGCTTCATGTAAATGCCGCCGAGCTTCCTGATTTCCTCGATCGCGCCCTTATAGTCGCCGTCTCTGACTTCCATGTTCCAAGTCAGGCTCATCGGAACACCTTCGATTTCGAAAGGGTGGCCGACGACGGTAAGCGCAACGCCCTTCATCAAATCCTTGAACCTGTGATCGTCCAAGGCGACGATGTTCTCTGCCATGGCTTTGTTCTCCGTTATGGAATCTGAGCAAGCACCGGAGCGCCGGGAGAGGCGGGCGTCGCGCGAATCTCACTCAACCAAGGCCCGCCGGGCAATTGCGCCGAAAGATCGTGCGCCACATAGAACGTGTTCCATGTGCCGGTTGCAGGCGTCAAATCGCTCTTGACCTCGATCTGACAGCCGAATTTCAGTTGCGGATTAAACTGCGTTCGCACGATGATGGAATTCGTCGAGAACGCGGGATAGCCGATCATTCCTGTTTGCGGCGAAATGAGAACCGCCGCGCCCTTTCTCGCCTGTCCCGGATTCCAAATCGCGAGCGAATTATTCTCGATTATCCACATAATGCCGGCGGCGTCGCAGAGAACCCGGATTTGCTCGAGAGCGCTACCAGCGAGATACTGCGGGCCGATCTTGATATTGACGCCATTGTTCTCGAAACCAAGCCCCGCCTTCGTCGCGATTTGCTGCAATGTCTGCACGACGTCGGTATCCGTCTCATTGCTCGTCGGGTCGATAGGACTGACGCTTTCATAACCCGCGGCGACGGCGTTGAAGCGAAAGCACACTTCCGGCTGTGCATTCGCATCTACAAAGGCAATGCCGATCGTCCCCTTGAAGATCAAATTCATACGGCTGGCGTCGCCGCCTTCGAGTGTGACCTTGTTCTGATTGAAAACTCCCCACTGTGTTCCGACCGTCGACATTTGGTTCATGTCGCTCAGACGCAGGCCGAAAATCACGCAATCGAGCTGACCCTGACTCGGCGCGCCTGCATTCGAGACCTTCGCGACGATGCGCTTGCCGGCAATCGTCTTCGACGAGCCGTCGGAGAGGTTGAACGTAACCCGGAGCTGCTTCTCCGTGAACGCCATCGTTCAACGCGCCCCGTAGTTCGTCTGCATTCCGAAGAGCTGCGTCGACATGAAATCCCCAAGGGCGTCACGTATCGACGGCGCGTCGCCGCTCGGCGCATTGATATTGATGGCGCCGATCTGTGCCGAATTCGACGAGCTGTTGTTGACCGTCGACGAATTGCTGTTCGCGATACTGGCAGCGCCGGGCGCCCCCATGGTCTGAGCGAAAAACGGGAGAGAACCGCCGGGCGCCGCAGTCGGCGCGTATTGCGTCTGACGGTCTCTTCCAGCCGCTAGGGCCGCCGCCGCGCGGGCGCGTTGTCCAGGATGAAGCTTGAAGCCTTCCCACGCGCCGAGGCCCTGGTGGCGCGCAATCCATGACGCCATGCGGCGCTGATTTTCTTCCGAGAATAGCTCGTCGCCGCGAATGCCGAGCGCACGCATGGCCGCGCGTTGTGTCGAATTCACAATCTGAAACGCGCCCTTCGCAGAGGAATTTAACCCCTGTGCCGCGCGAACCTTGTCACCCCACGCGAGCGCTTCGTCCATCGTCATCTGCGTGAGAGGTTTCGGCGATTTCATATAGCCGAGCGACGTATTGTAAGGGTCGCCGTGCTTGCCGGTTCCTTCGGCCTTTATGATCGCGTCATAGAAATCATTCGAATCACGATAGGAAGCCCCACGGGCCGCGCGCGGGCCAATACCGGGCCTCGTCGTGCCGCGCGCATGGCCATCGCCGAATTGCTCTATGACGCGGCGCCGCATGTCTCCATATGTCCCGCCCTGCGATCCGTCATCGAAGAGCGGATGACCGAAAGCCTTTTTCCAAACCTCGTTCAAATCTCGCTTCGCGAAAAACACCAGTTCTTCAAGCGAGCGTTTGAGGCGATCGACGGCGCCCTGCAATTTATCCCAATTCTCGATAGCGAGCATTGCGGCCGTCGCCAGCAAAGCGAAAGGATTTGCAGCCCGAACCGCGAGCATACCGATCTTCAGCGCCGTCATCGCAACGCCAGCCGTTCCGATCGCGACGGCGAAATTCTTCGTGACGTCGATATTCTCTTCAACCCACTTCTTCGCCGTCGTGAGAATTTGAATCAATGACGGGCCGATCGCCTCGACGATGCGATAGCCGACAGCGACGACAGCCTCTCCGAGCTGCTTGAAGACGTCGAGGAGATCGCTCGCGATCTTGAGCTGCTTCTCCGATGGCGCGTGCTTCGCAGCGTCGGCGAGCGCTTTATTCAGTTCCGTCGAGCCGAGTAGCAGCGCATTGGCTGCGCCTTGCGAGCCGGCTATGAGCCCCGCGAGACGATTGGCGAGACCCGGATCGCTCTGCCGAATTCTCGCGAGGCCGTTCGCAATCGCATCGATCTGACCGGATAGCGGCTTGGTGACGTCGACGTTCGTCTTCCCCGCCGAGTTCAATATTCCGATGTTGCGAACAAGCTCTTCATCGATCCTGCCGAGCTTGAAATCCGCGGCAATGTTCGCGAACCGGCCGAACAATTGCTTTGCCTCTTCGGCGCTCCCGCCGAGCCGTTCAATGACCTTGCCGAAAGCATCGATCTTTTTGGACGAAACGTCGAAATTCTGCGCCGAGCGATTGAGGTCCGCCATATCGGCAACGAGCGCCTTCAAGCTCTTGCCGCCCGTGATCGCAGCGAACAGCCCGAGCAATGAGCGATGAAGGCTGACAATCTCGTCAGTCACGCCACGAATGGCGCCTTCCATTTGCTGCGCATCGCGCGATATCTCGGCCTTGGCCTTTTTGAAGCTCTCGGTCGTGGCCTTTTGACCCTTCACAAATCCCGATGCGTCGAGATTTAGTGACACTATGAGCGCGTCCACGACGGTCGCCATTGATGCGAATCCTTATGCAGATTATTGCGGTTGCGCTGCGTCTAGCGCAGCATATGCGGCTTCGAAAAACGCTGCGTCACAAAGTTGACGCTCTTCGACGAGAGCGCGGAAGCTGTCGACTGTCTGGCCTTTGGACATGCGCGAGAAGGCTTCATTCAATGCAGCGTCGACGGCGGCTCTGCGGCCTTCGATTTGTTCGAGCGTCATCCGAAAATCCTCCTCTCATGAATTGAAGATGCCGGCCCCTCGCCGAGGTATGAGAGCGAAAGGCCGGCAAGCCGGTGTTTTAACGCACCGCCGGCTGGCGCACCCCGCGGCCTGTCCAAGCACGGGATTAGAGCGCGCGCCTATTCCGTATGCGCGCACCCATTCACGAAATTCGCAGCTCCGCATCAGCGTCTCGCAAGAGCGTCTGAATCGCGTCTGAAAGCGACTGAACCGAAGCATGGTCTTTCCATCGCCCATTGCCCTCATGCGCGAGCCATGGAAGTGCAAGGAATGCTTGGATTGCTTCGCGTTCAGCGCCATCAGGAAGAATATTGCGGAGCTGAATGAGCGCCGCTCGCTTGCCGACGACGGCCGCCTGCGCATCCTCGGCCTCACGAAGGAGTGCATCTACATCGATGGACTGCCTCACGACTTCGGCCGCCGCCGCAGTGACACGACGCTCGGCGTATTCGACCGTGCGCGCCCTGTCGGGAATAAGCCCCTTGGCAGTGTCGCGAGCCTTGCGCCATGCGTCGAGTTCGGCCTCGGCCGTCTCGACCTTCGCACGCGCGTCGGCGGCAGGACGATCAAGCTCGAGGACGTTGATAGCGGCTCCCGAGGCCAAGGACGCGATAAACGCCTCGGGGCGCCCGAGATTGCCAGCCTCCGCGCGGGCAGCGTCCAGGCGCTCGGAAGCGCGCCAGGAATGGCGTTCCGCTGTGGTCGCGGCGGCGCGCGCATCGTCGAGGTTCTGGCGCGCCGTAACGGCGTCCTGAATGGCCTCGGCCAGCGCGACGCGGGCCGGATCGCGAGGGGGAGCGAGAACTTTCGCCATGTTCGACCTCAGCGAATGCCGATGCGGGCGCCGTTGGGAAAGCGCGCTGCAAAGCTTTCGGCCGAGTTTCGAACCGACGCGAGCGAGAGCGGGCGGCGATCCTGCGCCTGATTGGCGTATTCGCCCGCCGCCCTCAGGCCTTCGATCAACGTGGCGATTTCCTCGGGAGCGAGGTTGTCTTTCGCCCAGCCGACGATTTTACCAACCGCCTCGGAAGCGCCGGCGCCATTCGCGGAATCGAAGGCGAAGCCGCTCCTGCGGCGGATCGCGCGAAGATGAAGATCATGTGCCATTGTTATTGCCCTTGAGATTGCGAGCCAAAGAAGGCCCTTGGTTTGACGCGCGAATACGAATGCGCCGCCGCCGGTTGAGCAGAGCGCGTGAGGAGTTCATTGGATATAACGAGCGGCCCTTTATTGGCGGCGACGAGAACAAGAGCGCCAGCGGCGGAGTTGATGCGGTCGTCGTGCGATCCGGCGCCCGGAGGATGGTCGACACTATCGCGCCCGCCGCGCGCCGTGCGGCGTTCAAGATTGCAAAGCTGAGCGATAAGACGATCATCGTCGAGAAGATCGACGCGACGCGAGTTCAGAGCCGGCAACAGCGCGAGGTATATCTCGCTGCGCGTCTTCTCTGCGACTTCATACGTCACGCCATGCTTGCGGAACGCCTCGCGCGGCCATTCGCCGCCGTAGCGGTCGCCCACGACTTTCGAAACGCGATAGGTCTGACACAGCTCGGCGAATTCTTTGACGACAGAGTCCGGCGAGAATGGCGGCTTGCGCTCCCGGATCGCGTCGAGGACCGCAACCTCTTTCTCGCGATGCGCAATTGCAAGCGTCATGCTATCCGCCGAGCCGCCGGACGGGTCGACGAAGCCGAAGTAGCGGATGCTCGACAGTGGCGCCCGCTCGAGAATGCCCGCCGTCACACAGGCGTCGACAGCCTCGCGCGACACGAAGCTCTCGACGTCAGTTCGAAACTCGGCGCCATATTCGGCGCTCGCAACCGCCGCGTCGCGCTCATAGGCGCGGGCGACGACCTTTTCGGACAAGGTCGAATTCATCGTCCGGCTCGGGGCCTTGGCGACAATGACGAGCGGATCGCCCGCCGGGCCGTGATGGCGCTTATAGGTGTTGTAGACCTCGCCGCGCCGAGCATAGGGCGAGGATATTGCTATTAGCGGGCCGCCTGTCGTCGCGAGGCCGGGGCGGATCGCGTCCAGGATTTCACGATCGGGATTTGCCGAGTTCTCACTTCTCCAAAAGGCCACCTCGTCGCCGATCGCCGCCGCAAGCGTTCCGCCGCGCGCCGTCCTGAAGCTCGCCGGCCGAACCTCGATGTCGACGCGCGTCGAAAGGCTAATCGTGTCGGCGGTGATGTTCTCGACGAGTTCGGCCATCGCCGGAACCTCGGCGAAAATGCCGTTCAGATATTGCAGCGCCTTCGAAGCCTGCCATGTGGTCGCGCTCATGATCGGCAGCGACGCCCGCTCTCCCGGCGCCAGCACGTCGCCGTAATCGCAGAGCCCGGCGAGGTAGCTCGCGAGCACGGCTGTAGCGCGCGTTTTCCCGCCGCGACGCCCGATGATGGCCCAAAACTCGTCGACGCGCTCCCCAGGCTCCGCAGGCCGCCCCGTGAGCTGTTCGAAGGTGACGCGCTCGTCGTCATGCAGCGGCTCGCCCATGGCCGCAATGAGCAGCACGCGCCAGGCCGACCACGTCTCGCCGGACAGGACCGAGCCGAAAATGTTCGCGTCCTCGAGGGCGTGGCGCATGGTGACGAGGGGCTTCACTTGCCGGCGGCCTCGGCGTTCTTCGTGGCGATGAGCTTTTCGAGCAGGGTAGGGAGGCGCTTCGGCTTTTGGCGAAGGCGGAGGTCGCGCTCCCGGCGGGCAATGATGTTGCTCAGGCGGACAAGCTCGTCGCACTGCGATTGATCGCCGCCGAGAACCGCCGCCTGCGTCGCCTCCAATGTGAGTTTGAGGCTCGCCAGCTCGCGCACGCGGGAGGTATCGGCCTCGGCCCCGAACTCGACGAGCAACGCCTCGACGATATCCTTGAAGCGCCGAGCGGCCGACGAGCGCATGTCGGCGCCCGGCAAGCGACGGGGATCATTCGTCAGGACCGAACGGCGCTTCTTCAATCCCGTCTCGACGGCGCGAGTAGCTGCGGCGGATGCGCTCATGATCGAAGCCGAGTCCCTTCACGAAATGGCGCGGATCAGCGCCGCTTATTGGCCGTATATTGGACATCATACCAGCGCGCTTCAATTAAGTCATTGTATCTATTGCTTCTTGTAAATGCGCAGTGCATTTATTTTCGCCTTGATACGGCGACATGCACGAAATGGCCGCCTTCGATCGTCGTCGGCGCGCTCGGAAAGCGAGGGTATGCGGATTGGTCGCGCCAACCCTTTTCGCCCCTCAAACCCCGCCCATGACGCTTATGACGGGAGACTGGTATTAGGGCGTATGCGCGCGCGCGCGTAACGGTGGTAATGCAAGTTGGCGTCATAAGCGTCATGCTGTCCCCCAGGGGGCCGATTGGACGATACGGAGGCCAGCGAAGCCGCGACCGTTCATTTTCCTTTGGGGAATGAAACCGCGGGATTCGAGCGTTTGAGAAAAGCGGCGCATTGTGCCGACAGGCTCGCCGGCTTTCTCCGCCCATGCGGACCAAGAGCCGAAGAGGTCGCTCGATTGCTCCCAAGCCTTGGCGTCACGGTCGCATTTGTCGTCTATCCATGCGGCGATAGCGTCCTCGGCTTCGAGGTATGCCGCCGTGGCGTCGAGAACGGCTTGGGGCGGGCGTAGGCCGTCGCGCTGCCATTCGAGACAGCCGTCGACGAGCCATTGCAGGATACCAGGCCATTCGGCTTTGAGCTTATCGGCGAGTTCCGGGTCCGCCTTGTCGGCGGGGATGGTGACTGCGAAGGGGATCAGGTGGAAGCGGCGGCGGATGGCCTCGTCGACAGAGCGCAGGGACGGTTTGTGATTGCCGGCGATAACGAGCTTGAACTGAGGGCGATATTCGAAAAAGTCCTGTCGCATAAACCTCGCCGAGACAGTGTCGCCGCCCGTGAGGGACTTGATCCGGCTTTCCGCCCAACGGCGGCCTTCTTCCGTCTCGACGGCGGTGACGAGGCGTGCGCCACGTAGGCCGGCGAGGTCGGTAGGATGACGATCGGAATTGCTCGCCGTGAAAGTCTCGATTCCCGCCGTCTTGTGATAGGCGCCGAGAATGTCCGCGACAGTTTTGAGCAGCACGCTTTTGCCGTTGCGACCTGTTCCGTAGCCGAAGAAGAGCGCGTGCTCGCGCGTATCGCCCGTTAGCCCGTAGCCGAAGACGCGGCGGATGTAGGCGACAAGCTCGGCGTCGCCTGCCGATATCTCGTCGAGGAACGACAGGAAGCGCGGACAACTGCCGCCCGGCGCAACTGCGGTGATCTTCGTCAGATAGTCGTCGGGCCGAGCGTGGCGACGCGCTCCTGTGCGCAGGTCTATGACGCCCTCGGGAGTATTGAGCAACCAAGGGTCCGCGTCCCATTGGTCGATTGTCGCGGCGAGCCGGCGATCGGCCTTCGCCAATCGCTCGATTGCCGCAACCGTTTTCGCGCTGGCGATTACGTTGGCGATCTTCGACTTGTTACACTCCGCCGCCGCTTCGCGACACACAGCGCGGGCGAGGTCGAAGGCGTGAAGCGTCTCGTCGAATTGCCAGTGTGTCCCGGTCCATGACAACCATTTCCCCCAGGCCGCGACATAGCGCAGGTCGCCGGCATGCAGTTCGGCGAAGCGTAGCGCGAGCGCTTCGTCCGAGAATGCAGGCGGCAGCGGCTCGTATTCGATGTTATCGTCGATGGCGAAGGGTCGGCTCATTTGCCCCCCTTCGCCGTAGCGGCGCGAAGCGCATCGAAGCTACGCGCGGCCTCGCGGATGCTCGCGACAATTCGCGAAAGCCGGTAATAAGCTTCATCATCGTCGCCGAATTGCAGTGCGACATGCGCCGCGAGCGCGTCAGCCGGAACCGGGCCGAGAACGTCGCAGATGTGGCTGCGCTGCATGTCTCGGGAAAACTCACAGTGGAGCGGAGCCGTCTCGCGGCCCCGGCGCTTCGGCAGATTGGCCTGATAGTCCTTCGCCGCGGCGATCGTGAGCGGATCAGGGAAAGGCGCGGTCATGCGGCGCCTCCCGTGATCTTACCGATCTTGGCGAGGCCCGCCACGGCAATCAGCGCCGCCTCGGCCCGGCCGTCATCCTTAACGCGGGCGAAGAGACCGGCCTGCGCAGGCCAGCGGCGGATTGCTTCGGAGCGGGCGGCGTCCTTTGCGCCGTCCTTGCCGGCGGGAATGCCGACGAGGCGCTTCCATGTCGGCGGTGTCAGATGCGTCGCCGGAATGCCGCAAGCGCCCATGACGCCCTCGACCACGCCGCGGGAGCGACCGAACGCAAAAGCGCCGACTGCGCCTTCGCCGGGCCGGGCGCCGACATATTCAATGAAAGCGTGTCCCGCGTGCCAGCGATAGACCAACTCGGCGAGCAAGGGCGGATTGACGGCCGGCCTTCCTTTCGGCCCGTCGTCGAGCGTCGGCATGTCCGCAATCTCGAGGAGATCACCATTCGGCGAGAGGAGCGCGAGCGCGCCGTGAACGCCAATATCGATTCCGATGAGGTTCGCCATTATCGCGCCTCCCCGAACAATGCATCGCGCCATTGGGGAATCGCGCTGAGAAATTCCGTCGCCCAAGCGAGCGCCGAGTCATGAGACATTGTCGCCAGCACATCGGCGTAGAACATGTCCGGCCGCGTCTCATTCCAGCGCCGCACTTCGAACGCGAACGTCGCCACGTTTTCGTCGGTCGGATGAGCGCAATTCTCGGCGACGAGTCCGGCGACGGCGATCGTGAGCTTTTCACGCTCGGCCAGCGCCGCGCGGAAATCGATGATCTCGGTCATCGGCGCGCCTCCCCGAATGCGAGAGAGGCGACGACGCCCGCGGCGACCGGCGAGAGGCGGAACCGGCGCGTGAGATGCGCGGCGCGAAAGGCTTGAAGGTCGAGGGCGGAAGAGATAGGCTCGGAACCGATCAGCGCGCCAACGTGATCAGATTTCCGAGGCCGGTCCGCGCTCCACGCGGCCGGCTTCGATTTTTTCGAGGCCATGATTCAAGCGGCCTCCGACTTTTCGCCGGCGCCGGCCGCGGCGCGATCTTCCATCGCCCGACGCCAGTCGGCGGCGGCCTCCCTGGAAATCCGAACGCCCTTCGTCCCGATGCGCATTTCTCGCGGGCCGTAGCCTTCGCGCTGCGCTTCGTAATACGCGCTGGCGCTGATTCCGTGCGCCGCGCAGAATTCCTTGATCGTGTAGGCTGCTTTCTGGTCGCTCATTTTGCACCTGTGTTGTTTCGAACACGGGTGCAGTATTGCGGAGCAATCAGGGGCTTTCGACGCCTATAGCGCGCTCTTGTCGGACAGAAGCGCGCTCTTGTCCTTTTTCGGCTCGATCGCGCGAATGATGTCTTTATTGTCCAGGGGAAGGTCGATCTTCCCATTCCAATTTTCCCGAATGTAACGCGCGCGGTGGGTCGGCTTTGAATGACCGGCCGCTTTCGCTTTTACGTCCAGTTCTCGTGCGCGATTTCGCCATTGATCGTCCGCCCGCTGCTTTTGAGTGGCGCCACCCATTCGACCGCTTCGCTTCGCTTTGTTGACTAATTCAAGCCGTTCATCTTCTGAGCTAGCGAATAGGCCAATGCGGAAGGCCGCGTGAATAGCGGTAAACACCTCATATCGAACAGCGTCCGGCAAACTATCGATCGTTTCCATGGTCCTGTTAAAATCACGGCGCGCGAGCCGAATGAACTTCCTTGTATCGTCATCCGGATTGCCGTTCGCTGCATTGTCTGCGACATGGGGAACGCGCGACTTAACGTATTCGCCGATCATAGGTTTGATCGCATCCTTGATTTTCATCGGTCACGCCCTCTCACGCGCTGTTCCGAAAGAGGTGAAGTTTCCAGCGCTATGCGTTCCGAGCGTTGGCGCGAATTTCCGGATGGTCTCGGCGAGGTAGGACGGCGCGAGGTGCGCATAGTGCTTTTCACACATGCGCGTGTCGGCATGGCCGAGGTTCTTTGCGATGACGTTGAGCGGCGCGCCAGCCATGGCGAGCAAGGATGCGTAGGTATGGCGCAGAATATGGAAGCCGGCCGGCTTGATCCGCGCGCCGGCGCAGGCCTCTTTCATCGGCCGCAACTGGTGGGAGGCTCCCCAGGCGCCGCCGCCGTCTTTCTCGAGAAGGAGATCGCCGCTCTCCCGCCCGGCTGTCACCTGTCGGAAAAATACCTGTCCCTCCTCGGTCAAAACGACATGGCGGGCCTTGCCGCTCTTGCTCTTGCCTACAGAGAGCGTTCCGGCGTCCGGATTGAAATCGGCGACTCGCAGGCGCGTCAGCTCGCCATAGCGGCAGCCGGTGAACAGCGCGGCATTGACGAGCGTGCGAAACGCGCCCTGAGAGGCATTCACGATGCGCCGGGCCTCGTCGACAGTGAAATATCGGACGCGCGCCGTCTCAACCTCCCGGAACGGCTTCACGGCCCGCCATGCGACGTCTGAGTCGATCTTGCCTTCGCGAAAGGCTTGGTTGAGCGCGGCCCGCAGGACGGTAAGCGTCCGGTTTGCGCTGGCCTGCCGGCGGCGCTTCTCTTCGTCACTCTGCGGAGCGGGCAGGGCGCGCGCCGCTTTTCCCTTTTTCCCCCGGACGTGGCGCGGGCGATTCGCGATCTCATTTCGCCAAGCTGTCAGCTTGTCCCGGTCGAGATCGGCGACTAGGACGGCGCCGAGCTTGGGGCGGATCAGATTGGCGGCCCGATTGCGGGCGTCGCCGAGGCTCTTGGAATGTTCCGATTCCAGCCGGGAGAGATATTCGTCGAGCGCACGGTCGACGGTGAAGGGCGCGGCCGGCCTCGTCTCCCGGCTATCGGCAGCGCGCTCGCGGGCCTTGGCTTGGGCCTGAGAGAAGGTCAGCACCTCGGCGCCGTCCGCGTCCTGGCCGTCGTCGGCCGTGCCGATCGTCTCGACGAGATATTTCTCGTCGCCGATATAGCGCCGGACAACCCACTTCCCGCCGGTCTTTCCCTTTCGGTAGCCGAGGTGCAGCCCGATATCGAGTGCGCGGAAATAGGGTTTCGGCTGCGGCTTCAGACGCTCGCGCGCGGCGCGGCTGTCCAATTTCGAGTCTCTGACGGTCTTTGCCATGTGCGCCCCCGACTTGCCCGGCGAAAACGATGCTGTCCAATATGTGTCCAATATATGGGGGCGGAGTCCTGCGCACAAGCACGAAGTTGCGCGCATATCATATATATTAAAATCAATAGCTTGGTGAAGTCGTGCGCAGCGCTGTGGAGGTGTATCTTAGCTCTTTCACGGCGAAAACACGGGTTCGATTCCCGTTGGGCGCGCCAGTGAGCACTTATCGACAAGACAATTGCAGCGCTCGATGCGGCTCGACGATTATTCCGCGCCCGTGAGAAATGAAAAACGCCCCGCGCTTACATCCGGCGTCGGGGCGTCTCGCTGTTGCGTCCAGTTCCGGGAAACTTTCGGCTTGCTCACAGATTAGGCGGGTCGGCCCTGTGATGCAAGCGTGGGCGCCGGGGCTCGCGCGTCGATATTCCGCTCTCGGCGATGCGCTCCTCAGAAATGCCAGAGCTGATCGCCGATCTTTCTCAGCCTCGGAAGATCGAGCAAGCGTCCGAAGGTCAGACAAAGCTCCGCCATGGGTCTCACCCAGGCGCGCGGGGCGCGTCTCTTCGCGCCGATCTGCCGCTTGCGGGCGCGCGTCACACGTCTCGACAGTTCCGCGAATCCGTCCGCGCCGAGGCAGGCGCGAATTGTGTCGGCCTGCGCTGTCAATCTCGTCTCGATATAGCGCGAGAGGTTCTCATATTCCCGGAAGCCCGGGTGCGCGACGTGGGATTTCTGCAGGCACAGCAGCGCGCTGACATAGCGGTCCACGCCGAGGCGACCGGCCAGCTCGCCGACATCGTCGATCAGCCGATCGACGACCGCGCGCCAGGCGAAATATTCCGCCTTGAACGCCTTCGTCGGATCGGCGTTGTGAACTCCGCAGAGCTCGGCGTGGCCGGCGAATCCATTTGCGCCGTGAATGCGATAGATGGTCAGCGGGACGTCGATGAGCGCGACGCCGCTGAGTAGCCGCACGCCTTTGTTGAGATAAGTGTCGCCATGGAGCCGCAGCTGCATAGAGCAGCTTCCGCCGAGCAGCAGGCTCAGCGCGTCGCGCCGGAAGCAATTGCCGGAGGTCGGCGCATAGACCCAGTCTCCCCACTCATGCGCGTCGATGAAATGCACACGGGAGCCCACATCGTCCAGCGGCGCGCGCGAGAAAGGCCAGAGATCGCCGCAAAGATGGATGGGACGGAGGCGCTCCTTGCGTAGCCCACGTCCCGACGCGATGAATTCGCCGAAGGCGCTCCAGGAGGTTCGGACGACGCCGTTATTGGTGGATTGCAGCATATCCGCGGAGGTGAAGCCGACCGCCGTCCGCAGCGAGAAATGCACGAAGATATGCGTCTCCACGAAATTCGGGAGGAGCATGTCGTCGGCGTCGAGAAACACCACATATTCGCCGGAGCTCGCGGCGAAGCCGGTATGGAAGGCGGCCGTTTGACCGAGATTTTCGGAATGCGCGATGATCTCGACTTGCGGATGGCGGAGCCGAATGTCGCGAAGGACGAGATCGCTCTCGTCTGTCGAGGCGTCGTCGACGATGATGCATTCGATGCGCGGATAGGTTTGCGTGAGCGCCGAATTGAGCGCCGCGAGCAAGAAGCGACCGTAATTGTAATTGGTGATGATCACGCTCACGAGCGGCAGATCATAGGCGAGCCTGCCGCTGAATGCGCGGCCATGATCCGGCTCGACGAAATTTACGTCATTATCGTCGATCTCTCGAAATTGGGTGAAATTTTCTAGCATAATCGGCTCTACTGTCTAAAAACGCTTCCCCGGCCGCGCTCCCGCGGAATGCATTTTGTCGCGGCAAGCCCTGTCGCAGCAAACTGTTACGTAACGCTATATACGTACATTACCTTATTGAAAAGGGTGCGCTTCGGATTTGATGCGCGTAGTGGTCGAGGGGCGCCTCAGCCGACGCCGAGGATGCGCTCCACCAGCCAATAGGCGCCGAAGCAGGCGATCACCGCGGAGACGGCGCGCACGAGGCGCGGATCGCGCAGTCCGTGAGTGAAAAATCGGTCGAAGGCCAAGAGCAGCGGCAGCGTGACCAGCACCACGCCGATCTGCCCGGCCTCGACGCCGAGATTGAAGCTCGCCAGCGCCGGCACGAGCGCGCGCTGCGGCACGCCGATCTCGATGAGCCCGCTCGCAAAGCCGAATCCGTGGATGAAGCCGAAGACGAAAGTGTCGCGCCAGCGGCCTTCCACCTTGCAGGTGAAAAAATTCTCGATCGCGACATAAATGATCGACAGCGCGATCGCGATCTCCACCCAGCGGCTCGGCAGATCGACGAGGCCGAGCGCCGCCAGCGAGAGCGTCACCGAATGCGAGACGGTGAAGGCCGTCACCAGCTTCACCACCGGCCAGACGCGCGTCGCCCACAGCATCACCGCTATCAGGAAGCACAAATGATCGTAGCCGGTCATTATGTGCTCGATCCCGGCGGCGAAGAATTTCGGCGCCAGCTGCCAGGGGGTGAGCAGCGGCTTGGAGAGATCGATCGGCGCGTCGCCGGGGAAGACCATCACCTCGCCGGGCGCCGGCTCCGCGCCGAGCCGCTGCGCCTCGGTGAGGCGCTCGTCGGCGTCGCGCTCGCCTATGCCGACGAGATGCTTCGCGCGGCGTCCCTGCGCCTCGAGCAGCCGATAGGGGTCGTAGAAGATCTGTCCCGCGACGGCGCTGCAATCGAGGCGCAGCGCGACCTTGGAATCGCGCGGATTGGCGGGGTCCGCGCCCACCGAGGCGATCTCGCTCGGGCAGGATTCGCCGGCCTCGTTCCGCAGGGCGACGCGGCTCTGGATGAATTTGCCGATCATCGCCTCGATGACGCCGGGCTCGGTGAGATCGACATCGGCGGCGCTCGGCTTGCTTTCGGCGAACATGCGCTCGATGTCGGCGCCGAGGAAGCCGACCTCCAGGCGATAGCGGCCGCCCCCTTCCGGGACGATGCGGCTGCTGGAAATATCCGCCGTATGCGCCTTCGCGGCCGTGGCGCCGCCGAGCAGGACGAGAATGGCGAAGAGCAGGGCGAAGGGCGAAGGCGTCATTCTCATCATTTCCTTCGCCATCGTCTCCCTCGACAACTCTCTTGACGCTTCGCGACACGGCGACGTATGCAAGATAAGATGATAGTGCATATCAGACCGGCCATGACAAGGCCGAAGCGGATAGGGCCGAGGCAGGCCGGCGCGCTCGTTGCGCCGCACAATTGCCGGCGGCGCGAGCGCCTTGCTCACGCCCGAGAGGGCGCTTAGCATCGACGCAAGCACGACAAAACGGAACCCATGATCCTTCCCGCCGCCGCTCCTCGTCGAACCGCTGTCCCGCTGCGCTGCGCTGCGCTTCTCCTGCTCGGCCTCGCTGTCTGTTTCGCCTCGCCACGCGCATGGGCTCACGCCATCGTCGTGCGCACCTCGCCGGCGCAGGATGGCGTCGCGCCTGGAAACATCGGCAAGGTCGATGTCTGGTACGACGCCGGCATAAGGGACGCTTTCGCGGCGCTGGCGGTGATCGCCGCCTCCGGCGAGCGGGTCGACAAGCGCGACGCCGCGATCGATCGCGCCGATCCGGCCCATGTCTCGGTCGGCGTCAATCCGCTCGGCCCCGGCAAATATACGGTCCGCTACCGCGCGCTTTCGGCCGACGGCCATCTCGTCAGCGGCGCCTGGGAGTTCGAGGTGCGGCCTCAATAGCGCTGATCGAGCACAGCAAGGGAAAGGAAGCCGCCGAGATGAGTCCCAACGGCCGGATGAATCTGATGTTGTTCCTCGCCGTCGTGGTGATCGCCGCCGGCAATGTCGGCGCCTTCACCTATTCGCTCTGGGGGCCGTCCTTCAGCCTCTATTGGAATGATTTTCTGGATGCGCATCTCTATCGGCCGGCGGTCAAGGCGGGTGATCGCACAATTGCGAATTGCCTCAAGGTCAGCGATTTCTATTCGGCGCGGCTGACGACCTATTTCCTCGGGGATTCGGACAAGAGCGCCGGCGGCCCGACCACCGATCTCAGCAAATATGACGAATATTGCGATCGTGTGCCGGGCACCGGCAAGGTGATCTTCTCCGTCACGCTGATGGAGAAGGACGTGCGGAGCCAATCGGTCGCGCTCGCCTTCTACAAGAGCGACGCCAAAGGCGGGCTCGAGCTTTTGACCTCCGTCCCGTCCAAGCCGCATCCGGCCGGCTTCGTGACTTTGGAATCCTCTGTCGATCACAAGGGAAAATATCTCCTCGAGCTCGCTTTCGGCGAAGGCAAGAGCGAGGAGGACAGGATCGCCATGCCGATCTCCGTCGGCCAATGATTCACTTGCGCCGAGCGCGGCGCTTCTGCCGCCATCGCAGGAACCCGCTCACATAGAGGATAAGCGGCGCGAGCCCCGTCAGCGCGACCAGCGCGCGGCCGGGAACGCCGAAGGCCTCGCCGCAATGCAGCGGGAACAGCCATTCCAGCAGCTTCTCGCCGGCGGTGAAATCATCGCGGTCCTGTGTCTGCAGCACGCGGCCGCTGTAGCGATCGACGCCGACATTGCGGAATGTCTTGGTGCGGTTGGGCTCGCTTTCCGACTGCTTGCCGATGACATAAACGCCATCGTCGCCGCTCGGCAGCAGAACCCAATGCAGCCGTCCCTCCGGGAAAACTTTTTCCGCGCTGGCGATGGCCTCGTCGAGGCCGATCGGCGCGCGGCCGGCGATCGGCGTCGATCGTCCAAAGTCCGGCTCGGGGCGCACCGGAGAGATCAGCGTCGCCAGCGAATGCGTCGCCGGCTTGAAGATCATCGCGATTCCGGTGGCGAGCGTCGCCAGCAGTAGAATGGCGAAATAGGCGCCGACGCTGCGATGCGCGTCATAGACGATGCGCTCGCGGCTCGCGCTCCATTTGATCGTCAGGCCCATCCGCCAATCGCCATTGCGCGGGAGCCAGAGATAGAGTCCGAGGATGATCGAGACGAAGATGACAATGCCCAGACTGCCGATGAGATAGGCGTTATTGACGCCGAGCAGCAGCGTCCAATGAAAAGCCATGACGATCTGCACGAGCGGCTGCGCGAGCACGTCGTCGCCATGCGCGAGCAAGCGGTCGCCGGTCACTTCGGCCCGATAGGGATCGACGAAGATCTGATGGAAAGAGCTGTCGAGATCGTCGGTCTCGACCATATAGCCGATGATCGCCGCCGCATTCGCATGGCGCGGCAAAGTGATGCGCTCGGGCCGGCCCTCCGCCGGCATGGCCGCGGTCGCCGCGGCGAGAATCTCGTCGAGCGGACGCATGACGGCCGGCGTCGGCGGCTCGACGCGCATGAGCGGGGCGTTCAGCCATTCGTCTATGTCTTCGCGAAAGGCGAGCAGGCTGCCGCTGAGACCGATGAGGACGAAAACTGCGCCGGCGAAAAGACCGATGTAGCGATGGGCAGACAGAAATATTTTGCGGCCCCGCTCGTTCCGCCCCATGATGCGCGCCTCCGGTCGCCAGATGTTGCTCATGCTCGGCTTCTCCGCCGCGAGCGAGGGAGCGTCTTCCGCCGCTCATGTCAACGCGGTGGAGCGGCGGGCGATCCCGAGGGGAAAATTCATGTGCAGGCGCTGGGATGCTTTGGCCGTCGGGCGCTAAACGTGTAATATAGGATGATTGAGGCCCCGGGCGGCGGAAATGCGGTCCGAGTGGGAACCTGTGCGCTGTTCCGTCGCATCTCGGCTTATTGTATCTCTCTTGGACAGGCATAGGCTCGCCAAAATTGAAAAAAGAACGGCGGAGGACCGTATGGGGAGCGCCCAGGATAGCAAGGAAACCGTGAGGCTCGTGGCGGTCCTCGCGATCGTCGCCATTGTCTCGCTCGCCGTTGTGGTCGGCCTCAGAATGTGGAAATAGCGCGCCGCTTTCGCCCGGATCAGGCGATGATGTCGGGCGTGAGCTGATCTTCCAGAAACGCAACGCGATCGCGCAGCAGCAATTTTCGTTTCTTCAGCCGCTGAATTTGCAGCTGGTCCACGGCGCCGACCGCGAGAAGGGCGTCGATCGCATCCTCGAGGTCTTTGTGCTCGAGCTTCAGTCGCTCGACTTCTAGCCGGATCGCATTGCGTTCGGCTTCGTTCAGCTCATCAACCATTCGCCAACCTGCCCGAGCGCCGCTTGGCGGCGAGTCGTGACGCGAGGATTATCGCCTCGCATCATGTTCATCTTCAAGTCCTAATGAGAAGGCGGCGACGCCTTCTCGCGAATTTCCGTCTCAGTCGACCGCGATCGACTTGTCCAGTTCCACGCAGGCGGCGGGGTCCACGCGCTCCAGCTCGAAGACGCGGTTCTGACGCGTCAGCTCGAGATAGAGGGACTTCTTCCTCTGGTCCGGGCCACGCCAGCCGCTCACGCCCTCGTCCATGTAGAGCGTGACAGAAGCGCCATCCTCGGCGAGATCGATGGGAAATTCGCCGCCTTCCTCGGCCGAGCCGCCGAGGCCGCCGCGCGCCATGCATTGGGCGGCGGCGTCCTTGCGGAACGAGCGGATGAGGCGGGCGCCGTCGACGTCGCGATTGGCCTCTTCGCTCCAGGCGCAGCCGCCGACGACGTAAAAAGCCTTGCCATGGCCCTTGTGGCGAAGCTCGATGCGCAAATCGCGCGCGTCCTCCGCCGTGGAGGCGAGCTCGCGCTGCAGCGACAGCCGCACGGAGACGACGGTCTGGCCGGGATGCGCGCGCAAATGCGCTTCGTCATAGCGACGGAAGAAGCAGGCCCCGCTCGGCGGGATTTTGTCGATCAGCAGATTTTTGGCGGCGGCGGCGCTCGAAAGAGCGAGAGACAGAGAGACGCATAGCGAGCGCTTCATTTTCCGAACGTCATCCCCCGGCAGGCGCCGGCGCATAGGCTTCACGCATGGAGGCGATCTGTGCGACCTTCTCGGCGAGCGCGCTCCAATCGTCACGCTCGGCGATATGCGCCCAGATCGATTCGACCTCTTCGATCAGCATAGTGCAGGGGACGGGGCGACGGAAATAGGGATGGTCGAGATTGGCGGCCGGCGATGTCTCATGCGCGGCGAGCGCCTCGCGCAGCCCTTGGAATTCCGGCGCGTCATAGGCCGCCGCCTCCGGGCTAGCGGCGGCGCGTTCGCGGCTCGCCATGCCGCCGCGCCAATCGAAGAATGTCTGCTCATAGGGCGCTTGCGTCTTGCCGAGAAACTCCAGCAATCCTTTGGCGAGAGCGGCGTCCTGCTCGGGATCGTCCGCCGGCAGCAGGCCGAAGCGATCGAGCAGAGCGAGCTGGAACTCGCGCTGGAGGACGGCCTGATAGCCGCCGAGAATCTGCTCGGCGCGCTGCAGCCCGACATGCGGCAGAATGGTCTCGGCGAGGCGGGTGAGATTCCAGCCGAGCGCGCCCGGCTGGCGGCCGAAGGAATAGAGCCCACTGTCGTCGAAATAGGCCGCTGTGAATTGCGGATCATAGCGCGGCGCGAAGCGCCACGGCCCATAGTCGAAGCTCTCGCCGGTGACGTTGATATTGTCCGAGTTGAGCACGCCATGGACGAAGCCCGCGGCCATATAGCGCGCGCCGAGCCGCGCCACGCGCGCGCCGACGCGCTCGAGAAAAGCGCCGGCGCGGCTTTCCGACGGCTTGCCGGCCAGCTCGGGAAAATAATTGGCGACGCAATAGTCGATGAGCCGTCCGAGCGCTTCCTGGTCGTCGAGATGGGCGAGGCGCTGAAACGTGCCGATCCGAATATGGGAATGGGAGAGCCGCACCAGCACGCTGGAGCGCGTCGGCGACGGCTCGTCGCCGCGATAGAGCGGCTCGCCGGTCTCGATCAGGCTGAAGCTCTTGGAGGTGTCGACGCCCTGCGCCTCCAGCATCTCCGTGGCGAGAATCTCGCGCATGCCGCCTTTCAACGTGAGCTTGCCGTCGCCCTGGCGCGACCAGGGCGTGCGACCGGAGCCTTTTGTGCCGAGATCGAGCAGTCGGCCGTCCGCGGCGTCGCGCAATTGCGTGAACAGAAAGCCGCGGCCGTCGCCAATGTCCGGATTGTAGGTGCGGAACTGATGGCCGTGATAGCGCAGCGCCAGCGGCTGCGGAAAGCCGCCGGGCAGGGGCTCGAAACGGCCGAGATGGGCGATCCATTCCTCTTCCGTCAGCGTATCCAGACCGACGCGCGCCGCCCAGCGCTGATTGCGATAGCGCAGAATATGCTGCGGAAAGCGGGCGGGCTCGACACGGTCGAAGAAGCCGTCGCCGAGCGTGGCGTGGAGGGTCTCGGCGCGATAGCGCGGGGAAGGGGGCATGGGGTTCTCGGCTCTCGCTTTGGCAGAAGATTCTGCGACCAGAGACGCCCCGAAGCAAGCCGGGCGCCCGCGCGGGCCGAAGCGAGCGTTGCGGCGCCCTATGCGACAAAAAAGGCGGAGAGCATCTCTCCGCCTCGACGCTAGACCGCTTTCGCAAGCTGTTCAGTGCAGGCTGACGCCTTGCCGCAGCTTGTTGATCTCGTCCTTGAGCTGAAGCTTCTTGCGCTTCAATTCGTGGAGCTTCGAATCGTCGTATCGGGGATGGTGCTGAACCTGATCGATCTCTTTCTTGAGCGCCTGATGGCGGCGTTCGAGCTCGACGAGATGGGTCTGTAGCGACATACGGCGCCTCCTTTGGTTGATGACAGAAGGACGACGCCAGTGTGACATGAATTCCAAGGCCTGCAAGGGGCGAAGACGTCGCGGGCCAATGAATTATTTCGCCCAAAGCCGCTGTTCGCGGAAGGAAATCTTAACGCTTGGGGACGCTGGGGCCGGGGTTTTGCGACAGGGCGTGGAAACTGTCGAAGGGCGCTTGCGCCTCGGCCCGACTGCCATTATACGGGCTTCACTCGCGCCGGACGGAGCAAGCATCCGAACGGCGCCGGGGGCGCGTAGCTCAGCGGGAGAGCACTACGTTGACATCGTAGGGGTCACAGGTTCAATCCCTGTCGCGCCCACCATTCTGATCCACCCTACGCTCGATCCATTCCGCCGCCCGATGACGAAAATCGCATCGGGCGAAATTTTTTGTCGGTCACGCGACGTCTCGTTCCTTGCCTAGCCTCGCCGCGCCGATATTCGGCGGGCTTTCTATTTCAATTCGACGTTCTGCGGCCTATATCATCGAAATTGAGCTTGTTACTCGAGCCGAATCTGTCGCCGAGGGAAGTCGCTGATTGCCTTCGAATTCGATATCGGCTCCAATAGAAAAAGATTCGACCGAGGAGGGAAAGGCCATGTCCGAAGCCGAAGACAAAGCGCTCGTCGCGCAGATACTCTCTTCCTATCTTTCGAATAATACTGTTGCGCCTCTCGACCTTCCTTCTGTCATCGCAGCTGTGAAAAAAGCCTTCGGCGGCGCCGACGCCGAGACGTCGAATGCAACGGACGGCGAGGCCAAGCAGTGGCGGCCTGCCGTTCCGGTGAAGAAATCCGTCACAGCGGATGCGATTACTTGCCTTTGTTGTGGTGAGCCGTTCAAATCCTTGAAGCGTCATCTTCAGGCCGAGCACAAGCTGACGCCGGATGATTATCGCGCCGCATTCGATCTAAAGAGCGATTATCCGATCGTCGCGCCCAATTACGCTGCGCAGCGCTCGGCTCTGGCCAAATCGCTCGGCCTCGGCCGCAAGCCGGCGGCGAAGACCGTTTCCGCCGCGAAGAAGCGCGGCGCGCCGCTGCGCAAGGCCGCCGCCGAGGCCTGACGGCGAGGTCTGACGGAAAGCCGCGCCGCGGGTGAGCTCGTCCGCCGGCGCGTCTCACTCGGCGTGATAGGCGTCGAAGGCGCCTCCGCCCGCATAGGGCGAATAGGCGTAGGGGCCATATTTGCGCGCCTTCGCCTCGATCACCAGATTGAGCGCGACGCCCGCTATTCTGCCGCGATCGGGAAGCCGCTCGATCGCATGAGCGACGGTTTCGCGCGGCGTCGCCGCCCAGCGAATGACGACGACAGTCTTATCGACGAGTCCGGCGATGAGAATCGGATCGACGACGGGGCCGATCGGCGGCGTGTCGACGATGACGAGATCGAAGCTCCCGCGCACCGCGGCCATGAGCGTTTTCATCTTCTCGGAGGCGAGCAGATCGGCGGGCGCCTGTATCTCGCCGCCGGCCGGAAGAACCCATAGTCCCCGCTTCTCTTCGAAGAAGATCGCGGCTCCCGGGCTCGCGGAGCCGATGAGCAGCTCGACGAGGCCGGGCCTCTGCTCGGCGCGGAAGAGCTTGGACGCGGCGCGGCGGCGCAGATCGGCGTCGATCAGCAGCGTGCGCAGGCCCGATTGCGCGGCGGAGGCGGCGATCGCCGCGGCGATCGTCGTCGTTCCTTCGCCGGGGACGGCGGAGGCGAGCTGAATCAGCTTGGGGGGATCGTCCACATCGCTCATGGCGATGGCGCTGCGCAGCGCGCGGAGCCCCTCGCTGGCGCGCGACAGAGGTTTTGCGCGCACGAGATCGACGAGGGCGGGGGCGCTCGAGGCGATTTTGGGAATGGAGCCGAGCAGAGGCAGACCGAGCGTCGTCTCGATCTGCGCCATCGTCGTGAAGCCCGTGTCCGCCAATTCGCAGGCATAAGCGGCGCCGAGCCCGAAGAGGGCGCCGAGCGCCAGCGCGATCAGCAGCGTCTGCTCGGCGTCGGGCCAGGACGGGGCGTTCGGCGTGAGCGCAGGCGATATGATTCGTGCGTCGCGCGGCTCGAATTTGGCTTGCTGCTCGACTAGGCGCGCGCGGCGCATCGTCTCATCGAGAAGCTTGCGATCGGCCGCGGCGGCGCGCTCCAGCTCGTTGAGCCGGGCGAGCCGCTCCTTGCCGCGATCCTCGGACTCGGAAATCTCGCGAAGCGCCGTATCCGCGGCCTCGCTGTTTTTTTCTGCGAGCTCCAGCTCCTGGCGCACGCCGGCCGCGAGGCGGCGCCGCTCGGCGTCCATGGCGCGGGCGGTGTCGGCGATCTCGGCGCGCAGCGCGACCACGGAGGGATGCGCCGCCGTGTAGCGGGCGCGCAGCTCCGCCTCGCGGCGGGAGAGCTGGTCGGCGCGCTGGCGAAGCTCGTCGAGCGCTCCGCCGAGGCCCGGCAGCTCGGCGGCGGCGCCGCCACGGCTCTCGATCCGCTGCAGCAGCTCGAGGCGAGCCTTGCGCTCCGCCGTCTCCGCCCGCGCCACGGCCGCGCGCTGCGCAATGGCGGTCTGCTGCTTCGCCGGCGTGGAAGGGCCGGCGGCGGCGCGAAACTGCGCCAGCGCCTCCTCGGATGCGCGCGATTGCCGTTGCAGCGCCACGAGCCGCTCGGCGAGCCAAGCGGAGGCGCGCCGCGCCGCCTCGAGCCGCGTGTCCAGCCTGTCGACCACGAAAGCGTCGGCGATCGCGTCGGCGAGACGCGCCGCTTTCGCCGGATCGGTCGAGGTGACGACGATCTTTATCACCGGCGAGTAGCGCAGCTGGGCGACGGAGAGAGCATTCCGCAAGCGGTCGAGCGCCGCGGCGCCGAATTCGAGATCGTCGGCCAGCCTTTCCCGCTCCACGACGCGCCGCAGCAGCGCCGCCGATCTTATGACCGCTATGTCGCTCTTCATCGTCTGCCGGTTGATCGGCGCATGCGCCAAGATCGCATCGGCGCCGATCGAACGATCCGGCCGCATCTCGATCAGCAATTGCGCGGAGGCGGTGTAGCGCGGCGTCGCCATGACCAGGAAGGCCGCGCCGGCGAGCAGGGCGAGCATTGTCGCGCCGAGCAGCGGCGGCCAGCGCCGGCGGAGGAATTGCGCAGCGGCGCGGAGCTTGCGGCTGCGCGCGTCGAGCCAGAACGCCGTCGTCGAGCGCTCGCGCATCGCTCGCGGCGCGGTCAGAAGCGGTCCGCGAACAGCATGCGGCGGCTGTCGCCCTCGAGCACGAGAGCGGTGAGCACCGAGGTCGCGAAAGCTCCCGTGTCGACATTGATGCGATTGGGCTGAATGTCCGGCTCGGAGACGGGCGTATGGCCGTGGACGATCACTTTCCCCCATCCGCCCTCGAAGCTCAGAAACTCCTCGCGGATCCAGAGCAGATCTTCGGCCTTCTGCTGGGCGAGCGGCACGCCGGGCTTCACGCCCGCATGGCAGAAGAAATAATCTCCGAAGCTCGCCGTCAGCGTCGTCTCCAGCATGAATTGCAGATGGTGATCCGGAAGCCGCGCCGTCAGCGCGCGGCGCGCGTCCTCGTAATTGCGGCCGCGCATGACGGAGGAGACGTCCACCCCATAGGAATGCAGCGTCTCCACGCCTCCGAACTTGCGCCAGCCCTCGAGCACGGATTCGTCCTCGAGGAAGCGCAGAAATATCTCCTCGTGATTGCCGCGCAGCGCGATGAAGGGCGTCGGAAAATCGCGTCGGCTCAGCCATTCGACCACGGTCGAGGATTGCAGCCCGCGATCGACATAGTCGCCGAGGAAGATCGTCAGCGTCTCCGCCGGCGCAGTGTCGAGCTCCGCCTCGATCCGCCGCGCGAGCGTGTCGAGCAGATCGGCGCGGCCGTGAATGTCGCCGACCGCATAGATGCGCAAATTGGGAGGAAGGACGGTCGGAAGCCCGGTCTGCAAAGCCTGAAATTGCGTCAATCGCGAAATTGTCATCTCACCGGCCCGCTCCCCGTCGCGCCCCGAGATTTGACGTGACGGATCGCAAGTCTAGAGCATATCGCCCGCCGACGAAATCGCGAGGGGCCGCGTTTCGTCGCGCTTTTATGCGCGCGCGGAATCGAGCGAGCCCCATTGTTGACATATTATCTCGCCTATGCTCAAGATCGAGCATCCCGCTTTTAGTGGTAAATCACTGTTTGCGCTGGGAATATTTTCAATATGAGGGTAGCGTCGCCGGCATCTAGGGATCGAATTGCCTTTCGTCTCCAGCTGGCCGACATCGGCTGGGCGACGGCTGCGCCTTTCATCGCCCTCGCCCTGCGCGACCCTCAGCTGCTCGAGGCCGGCGATCTAGCACGCGACCTGCCCGCGCCTTATCGCTACGCCTTCCTATCCATCGCCTGCACGCTGCTGGTCATGTGGGGTTTCCGCCTCAGCGACCGCATGGGGCAGTTTTTCTCGCTGCGCGACGCTGTCGATGTCTGCGTCGCCTCGGCCTGCGCGGTCGCCTCGAGCAGCGTCGTTCTGTTCACGCTCACGCGGCTCGAGGGCGTGCCGCGCTCCACGCCGCTGATCTATGTCCTCGTGCTCGCCGCCGGCCTCATCGCGATCCGGGGGATGACGCGCCTGCATCACCGGGAGGTCTGGCGCAGGGAGCTCGAGACCGACATCGCCGATCCGTCGGTGGCGTTGCGGCGCGTGATCCTGATCGGCGTCGATCGCTTCGCCTCTGTGGCGATCAAGCTCATCGACTATCAGCTGCCGCGGACGACGCAGATCGTCGCCGCGTTGGACGCGCGGCCTTCCTTCGTGGGGCGCAAGGTCGGCGGCGTCTCGATCGTCGCTCTACCGCAGGACATTGGCGCGGTGCTCGACGAATATGCCGAGCATGGCGTCGAGATCGACGAAGTGTGGCTCGCCGACGATAAGGAGGCCTTGCCGGCCGAGCTGCTGAAGGATGTCGCCGCGCAATGCGACGCGCGCGGCCGCGATTGCGTCCCCATTGCGGAAGCGCTCAATCTCGCCCCGCGGCAGGCGCGGCCGGAGACGCCGCTCGGAGGGCCGCCGGACGGGCGTTTCGACACGCCGGATTATTTCGGCTCCAAGCGCGTGATCGATCTTCTGGCGACGAGCCTGCTGCTCGTCTTCGCCGTGCCGACGGCGCTGATCGTGGCTTGCGCCATCCTCATCGACGTCGGCGCGCCCATCGTTTTCTGGCAGCAGCGGGTGGGACGCAATGGCGAGCGCTTCTTCGTCTATAAGTTCCGCACCTTTCGGCCGCCCTTCGACCGCCATGGCCGCCGCGTGCCCAAGGAGCGCCGCTTGTCGAGGATCGGCCGCGCCATTCGCGCCGCCCGGCTGGACGAGATTCCGCAGCTCTACAATGTGATCATCGGCCATATGTCGTTGATCGGCCCGCGCCCTCTGCTGCCGGTGGATCAGCCGGCCGATCCGCGGCGGCGGCTCAGCGTGCGGCCGGGCGTCACCGGATGGGCGCAGATCAAGGGCGGAACGCTGGTCACGCCCGAGGAGAAGAACGCGCTCGATGTCTGGTATATTCGCCACGCCTCGTGGCGGCTCGATCTGGCCATCGTCTTCGGCACGCTCGCCATCGCCTTCACCGGGGAAAGACTGAATCGGGCCGCGGTCGATCACGCCACCGGCTGGTATCGCCGCGAGTTCGAAGGCGCGCGCGGAAGGGCGGAGACGGTCGGCCTGCGGCCGCAGGGCCGAGCGAAATCGCCGACGCTGGCGCCGGGGCGATCGATCTGAGGCGGCGCTACCGGACTTCCTCTCGCTCGGCCTTCTGCGGCGTTGGCGCGATCTTCGTCGTAGAAGTCAGCCGCTTCTCCAACGCCATCAATGCGAGGATCGACTCCGCGACGAGCCGCTGCAGCGCGTAATAGAGGCCGGCGCGGCCGTCGAGAAACAGGCCCTTGGCGAAATAGGCGTAGAGGAAGACGACGATCGGCGCCAGCGGCGGAAGGCTGCGCAGACGGCGGATCAGCGAGGGCGGCTCGTCCGCGTCGAGCCGCTCCACCTCGCGCGACATATAGCGGATTTGCGAGGCGACGAAGCGCGCCGTGGATTTGCGATCGTCATGGGTGATCTTGCCCGCGAGCGTCTCGACCGGACCATCGACGCGCCAGCCCTCGGCATGGCCGCGATCATGGACGGAGAAGCGCCCCTGGCGCAGCAGCACGGCTTTTGGCGGATAGAGCGAACCGCTCAGCGGTCGGCCGAAAATCTCATAATCGAAGCCGATCTCATAGGCCGCGACATCCGGACCCGGCCGCAGCGCGCGCAATTCCTCTATGAGCGCGTCGCCGAGGCGATAATCGGCGTCCAGACGCAATATCCATTCGGTGGCGACGCCGGTCTCTGTCACGGCGAAGCGCCATTGGCTCGCATGCGTGTCGAAAGGCCGCGAGAAGACGCGCACGCGCGCATCGGCGCGCAGGATCGCCAGCGTTCGATCGGCGCTGCCGCTGTCGACGACGACAATGGACCTCGCCCAGCGCAGCCGCGACAAAGTGCGGGCGATGTTCGGCTCCTCGTCATAGGTGAGGAGAACCGGGGTGATCCGATCCAGCAGGGAAGGGCGGGTCATATTACGGGACGCCTCGCATGGAAGATTGCTGTAGCACATCTTCGTAGTGCGCGACCATTTCCGCGGCGACGGCGGTCCAGTTCCATCGCCGCTCGACAGCAGCGCGTCCGCGCCCCCCCATTTCCGCGGCGGCGCGAACGTCCGATGCGATGATCGCGAGGCCGCGCGCGATAGAGCCGGCCTCCGGCGTGACGACGACGCCCGCGCGCTCGGCCGCGACCGCCTCCGCGACGCCGGCCGTGTGGGAAACGACGACCGGCCGGCCATGCGACATCGCCTCGAGAGCGACATTGCCGAAATTCTCATTGAGCGAGACGAGCGCGAGACAGGCGCAGGCGCGATAGAGCGCCGATCGGTCCGGCTCGCCGATCTGCCGCGCGATGATCGTCACGCGCGCGCTAACGCCGAGCCGCGCGCAAAGACGCGCCAGCTCCGCCGCGCGACCATGCTCGTCATTGCCGGCGATGACGCAGCGCAGATCGGGCGTCAGAGCGACGGCCTCGATCAGCGCCGCGAGATTTTTCTTCCAGTCGATGCGTCCGAAGGCGAGGACGAAAGGGCCGCCGGCGATGGCCGCGGCGACATCGCCGGTGATATTCTGCTCTGCTCGCAGGTCTGCGGCGTCGACGCCGTGGCCGATGACGGCCAGAGGCGGCAGATCGAAGCGGAAGGCGCGCAGATCGTCGGCCTCACGCCACGAGGCGAGATGGAGCGCCGCCGCCTCGCGAATGGTGCGGCGCTCGAACAGTGCGATCCAGGCGGATTTGATGAGCGCGCTCTTGGCCCGCACCAGCGAGGCGACCAGCATTCCATGCGGCGAGAGCACATAGGGCGCGCCGTGGCGCCTCGCTATGCGCGCCGCCGCCAATGGCGGCCACAGATAGACGGAATGGAGATGCAGAATATCGAAATCCGCCGCATGGCGTCGCAGCGCCACGCCCATGGCGGGGGATCGGTAGATACGTCGTCCGAGGCCGGTGGCGAAATAGGTGACGCCGACGCCGTCGAGATCGACGCGCGCGCCGAGCGGCGTCGGCGTGACGCCGGGACCATCGACATTGGTCGTATAGACCTCGACCGCATGGCCGAGCGCCGCTTGCGCCTTGGCGAGCCCATGCACAGCGTGGATCGTGCCGCCATAGCGGACCGCCGGCAGATAGGTGGGCGTGACATGGAGGATGCGCAGTCTCGTGCCTCCGTCAGCGTGCCTCGGCGAGGCAGCCGAGCATCGCCTCGAGCAGCCGCTCGCAGCCTGCCTCGACGCGATAGTCGCGGCTCTGCGCGCGGCCATTCGCGCCCATGGCGCGCAGCCGCGCGATCGGCGTGCGCGCGATCTCGCGCAGCGCCCGCTCGAGCGCCGCGGCGTCGCCCGCGGGGATCAACCATCCGTTTTTCGCGGTGACGCGTTCGACCGCGGCGCCGGTCCGATCGCTCGCCAGAACGGGCATGCCGGCGGCCATGCCCTCGATGACGACGAGCCCCCAGCCGTCGTGACGCGACGGCGCGACCAGCACATCGGCGCGGGCGTAGATCTGCGGCAACGCTTCCATTTGAGCGAAGCCGACGCGCTCGATGCGATCTGGAAAGCGCAACGCCAGCCGCTCCACATCCGCGCGCAGCGGTCCGTCGCCGACGAAAGCCGCTTCGAGCGCGACGCCATCGGCGAGCATTCGCTCGAGAGCGGCGATAAGGAGATCGACGCCTTTGCGCGCGATCAGCGCGCCGGAGAACAGGAGGCGTGGCGCGCGCGGCTCGGCGTCGCCGCGCTCGATCGCCAGAAAGCCCGAGAGATCGGACGTATAGGGGAGGTTTCGATAGCGTCGGCGCGGGCCGAACTCGCGCCGATAGGAGGCGACGGCCATCTCGCCCATGCCCCACATTTCGGCGGCGCTCGCATGAAAGGCGCGCATGGCCCAGCGCCGATAGAGCGCGCCCAAGACTGGCGGCGCCTGATAGCCGAAGCGCTCGCCCCAAAATGCGAAAGGATGGCCGGAGGCGAAGCGCAGCTTCAGCAGCCGCCGCACGACTGGATGGCGATAGCCGACGAACACGCAGAGATCGCTGTCGCGCATCCATTGCGCGAGCCGTTCGAAAGGCGCCTCGCCGCAGCAGGCGTGCTCATGCGCCAGCGTCGGCGCGCGCCATTCGCGATCGGGCGCGCGCATGCGCTCATAAATCACACGCAGCGCGATCCGCCCCTCCGCGGAGAGGAGATCGAACAGGCGCGCCTGATAGGGCGAGGGCATGTTGGTCACGATGACGATGGTTCGCACTTCTGCTCGCTATCGTCTCGGGCGGGCGGCGTCGTTGCGCCGGATTGGCCGCTGGATTTCTTGGAGGTGACGAGGCTGACGACCGTCCATGCGAGCACGGCGTAGGTCATCAGAATGATCTCCTGCATCGAGCGCATGCCGACGAAGAACACCATCAGGCCGAGGCAGTAGAGAACGCGGGCGTTCTCGTTGCGCTCGCGCAGCAGCGCCGTCCAGGAGGCCGCCGCCCAGCCGAGCAGCAGCGCGCCGAGGATGACGGCGGCGAGCCCATAGGAGGCGTAGAGCTCGCCGATGATCGAGCTGGACAGAGAGACGTCGGATTTGCCGACCAGCCCCGGCAGGCTGAAGCCGGCGTCGATCGGCTTGTCCGGCCAGAGCGCGCGCGGAATGGGACGCACCAGCACGTAATAAATCTGCTTCCAGCCGACATATTCGACGACATCGGGGAAATAATGAATGATCTGGGCGAGCCGCAGGAAATTATCGTCGACATGAAACTGGCCGGCGAACTCGAAATCCTCGAGGCCGACGTCGCCGCTCAAAAAGCCTTCGAGCCCGACATTGCGGATGAGCAGGATGAATTGCAGCAGGCTCAGCACGCCGACCGCGCCGCCGGCGACGACCGCGGCCCGCACGATGGAGAAGCGCTCCTTCAATATCATCCACAGCAGAAGGCCGGAGCCGAGCATCATGCCGATGATCCGGCGGCCGCCGCTCTGCGCGATGAAGGCGCAGACGATGGCGGTGAGCAGAACGGAAATCCAGACGCGCGGATCGGCCCAGCGCGCCTTGGCGCGCGTCGCCACCAGCACTGTGGCAGCGGGCAGCACATAGCCGAAATAGGCGAGATGATCGATGAAGGCGTCCCAGCCGCCGAGATCTCCGCGCGACCAGGGCGCGCTGAAGCGCGGCTGAAACAGCCCATCGATCATCCGCGCCGGATCAAATCTCGCCGGAATGCCATAGGAGGAGATGCACAGAGCAAAGCAGAGGCAGACGGCGATGAAGGCGTTTTGCGCCGGCAGATCGGCCCGCGCGGCGCGCGCGATCGGCCTCGGCGCTCCGATCGTCGGAATGAGCCGCCCGAGCGGGATGAAGAGGGCGAAGACGGCGATCGTCTCCAGCGCGGCGATCACATCGTCGCGGCCGAGCTCGTCCAGCGGATAGGCGCCCTGCAGCAGATCGAGCAGGATCCAATAGATGATTGCGACGAGGAGAAGATTCTCGGCATGCAACAAGCCGTGCAGCCCCTCGGCCAGACCGCGCATCAGCGGGATTGCGAGCAGGCTCGCCGCCAATGCCGCCGCCGGCAGGAACATGGCGCCCTGCGGCGCGTAGTCGATCGGCGTCAGCGCGACGGCGAGGACGGCGCCGGCGCCGATGATGGCCGAGCCGGCGAGCGCGACGCCGGCGTCGCCGGGAAGCGGGCGCATGCCCGCTAGGCTCCCGCGGCCGCGTCGCGCCGGCGCAGCGCTTCACGCCCGATCTCGCGCAGCTGCCCGATCACCGCCTCGGGCCTAAAATCGGCGGCGCGGGAGATCGCGCGCGCCGACATTGCGGCGAGGCGCTGGGGATGGCGCAGCGCCCAGAGCAGCGCGTCGCGCAGAGATGCGGCGCTCTGATCCGGCAGCAGCAGGCCGCTCGCGCCGTCGAGCACGACGTCGCCGCAGCGCCGCGAGACGATCGCCGGCAGCCCATGCGCCTGCGCCTCGAGCTGGGTGAGCGCGAAGCCGTCGGAATGCGTCGGCAGGACGAACACATGCGCCTTTCGATAGAAGTCGGAGGTTTCGTCGCGCGGAACCTCGCCGAGGAAGCGAATATCGGCATAATCCTTTTGCGCGGCGGCGCCCAGCTCGTCGCGTCCGACGACGAGAAATCGGATCGGCTCGCCGCGCAGCATGGCGGCCGCCTCCAGCAACGTCCGCGCGCCCTTGCGCAGCGAGAAGGCCCCCAGAAAAAGCACTGTGAGCGGATGATCCGCGTCGAAACGCTCCGGGTAATGCAGCGCCGCGCTCGGGCGCTCCGGGCGATACATCAGCGGCGCAATGGCGAGCTTCCCGCGCGGGACGCCTTCGGCGATGAGACAGTCCCGCGCCCAGACGGAATTGACGAGGATCATATCCGCTGTCTCGCATTCCTCGCGCCAGCGGCGCCAATAGGCCTCGGGCGGCGCGTCCGCTCGCGCGCCATAACTTTGCGCCAGCGCGGAGATCAGCGCCGCCTCCTGCGGGCCGCCGTCGATCTGGTTCAATATGGTGGCGAAGCCGCGGCTCCGCGCTGCGCGCAAGCTCTGCGCGGCGGCGTAGCTGTAGCAGAGCGCGACGCCGCCCGCTGGCGCGCGCATCCTTTGCAGCCGGGCCGCGGCGAAACGATCGAAACGCAGATTATCGGCGTGCAGGCCGGACCAGTTCGCGCCCGGCGCCAGCCGCGCGGCGCTCCGCGAGGCGATGGAGGGGAGCGTGTCGGCGAAGACGCACGCGCTTTCGAGCCGCGCCGAATAGCGGGCGGCGAGACGCGGGCTGACGGCGCGCAGCGCGCGGCTCCATGGGCGATCGGGCGGCAGCCAGATATCGGTGACGAGCGCGCGCAGCAGGCCGCGTTCGTGCAGCGCGGCGGGCAGGGCGTAATGCTCGCGCGCGCCGATCTGGCAGACGATCCAATCCATGGGGTCATGCGCGTCAGAAATCGCTCCAGCCTCCTTTGCGCAAGGCGAGCTTGGCGGCGACCGCAGCCTTCGACACGAGGCGCCTGTGCGCGCGCATCCGCCAAAGATGATGCGGGATCATCGCCAGCCCGGCGACGACGCCGCGCCTGCGTCCCATCTGCAGGCAGAAGACGACGCGATTGGCGATCTGCAGCGCCGCCAGCGGATAGAAGCGCGGCGGATAGCGCAGAAAGGCGAGCAGCGCGATATTGGCGATGCTCGCCGCATTGATGCGCGGCTCGGCGTGATGCGCGAGATCGGAATTGTGGAACACGCGCAGATAGGGCGTGAAGACGAGCCGGCGCCCGCGCTCGATGAGGCGTAGCGCCATATCCTCCTCCTCGACGCCATAGGCGAGCGGCAATGGCAGATAGCCGCCCGCCTCGAGGAGATGGCTGTGCCGAAACACAACGCCGCCGCCATTGAAGCCGCTGGTCTCGCGCAGCGCCCGCCGATCCGGCGCCGGCGCTTCGCCGGGATGGACGATCTGCGACGTCGCCAGAGAGAGATCGGGGAAACGCGCGAAAATCTCGCCGGCGCGGGCGAAGAAGTCCGCGTCCATCGGATAGGAATCATCGTCGAAAGCGGCGACGAGCTCGTGGCGCGCGGCCGCTGTCATCCGGTTGCGTCCGCCGCCCGGTCCGACGCTCGTCTCGCTGACGATGACGCGCGCCGCTGGAAAAGCTGCGCGCACCGCATCGGCGCAATCATGCCGCGCAGCGTCGACGTGAACGATGATCTCGGCCGGCGGCGGACGGCAGGCCTCGAGGCGCCGCAGCGTGTCCAATGTCTGCGCGATGCGCGCGAAGGCGGCCACTGTCGCGGTGATCTGTGGCGGCTCGCTCATCGTTCCGCCCATCCGGCGACGATGCGGGCGAGGCCTTTCGCGCGCCCGCGCAAAATCTCGCGCGAGAGCGGCCCTGCGGCGCCGAGCAGCCGCAGCGTCGAGCCGAAAGATTCGAGAATTGCGTAGGCGACGATGAGCGAGAGCGCATGCGCGCGCGAGCGCCCGAGCGTGCGGCGAAGGATCATATAGCGATTGAATATGTCGTCCTCGGCGGCGATCCGCGCCGAGACGCGCCCGCCCGCCGCATGAAAATGCGCGATGCGCGCGCGCGGCGCGAAATAGAGCGCGCCGAAGCGGCGCAGCTTCAAGGAGAGATCGACATCCTCGCTCATCGTGCAGCGATGCAGGAAGAAATCCGAGAATCCGCCGGTAGCGACATAGGCCGAGCGGCGGATCATCGCTGTTGCGCCACCGATCCATTCGCTCTCGGCGATGTCCGCCGGCGCCGGCGAGAAGCCGTAGCGCAGCAGCGGGCCGATGACGCGCCCTTGCCATTCGCCCTCGCCAAAGCCGAGCAGGCGGCGCAGCACGAAACGCCAAACGCGGGTCGGCGGCGGCCAGCCGTCATTGCTCATATTCGCCATCACGCCGACGCTGTCGGCCCGCGACGCGAGCGCGTGGGCGAGCTCCGCGACGCAATCTTTCTCGAGCGCGACATCGTCGTCGAGCAGCAGCAACAACGCTCCCCGCGACGCGTCGATCGCGGCGCGGCGCTGCCGCACCGCATTGGGCGGCGAGACGGCGAGGAAGCGGATTGCGAGGCCTCGCGCGCGCCAGAGCGGGTCTTCGGCGACCGCGCGCGTCTCCGCGTCTCCGCCGCCATCGGCGATGACAATCTCAAAAACGCCGAGCGTCTGCGTCGCGAGGGATTCGAGAAGCCGTCGCAGCGATTGCGCGCGGCCATAGGTCGGCACGATTGCGCTTATGCGCGGCGCGGTCTCGCGATCCTCTAGCATCGGGCGTCCTCGAGCCCGAGCGCCGCCGCGAATTTTGCCTGCGCGTCTCGATAAGAGAAATCGCGGTCGCCGGCCGCGCCGGCCGTCGCGCCGAGGCGTTGGCGCAGCAGCGGATCGTGCGCCAATGCGGCGAGCGCCGCGGCGAGCGCCGCCACGTTGGGCGTCTCGACATGCATCAGCGCGTCGTCATTGGCGCGCGACCATTCCGCCGCCGTGCAATCGGGCGGGCCGTAGAGAACAATGGGCAGGCGCGTGAGCGTGTAATCGACGAGCTTGCTCGGAAAGGAGAGGCGCATAGCGGGCCGCTCATCCTCGAAAAAAGAGAAGGGAAGAAACAGAGCGTCGGCGCGCGCCGTCAGCTCGGCGAGAAAATCTTGCCCCGCGACCATGCCGCCGATGATCGTCGAGGCGTGGCAAAGGCCGATGGATCGAGCCGCCGCCGCGGTAAGCGGGCCGAAGATCAGCAGGCGCCCGCCGATGGCGGCCATGGCCGCTGCTGCGTCGCGCAGCGCCGCCGCGAGGCCCGGCCAATGGACGCTGCCCGCGAAAGCGAGCGTGAAGGGACGATCCGGCCGCGCTTGTGGCGCCATCGCCGTCGCCTCGCGCGCACGGAATGGCGGCAGCACATCGCCCGGCGCGCCATAGCGAGCGGCGTATTCCTCCGCCATTCGCGCAGAGATGCAGAGCCGCGACGCCGCGCTGCGATAGACGGCGCCGAAATAGCGATCGCGCGCGCGTTCATGCGCCGGGCTGCGCAGAGCGGTGCGCCGCCAATCGTCATGCATGATGAGATGCAGCGGCAGGCCGCGCCGCGCCGCGAAGGCCGCCGCCGCGCGCCAGGAATGATGCTGCCCCACTGTGACGATGGCGTCCACGCGCCAATCGCCGACGCGCCGCTGCACGCGCGGCGCGTCATAGGCGGCGAAGCGCTCGACCGCCGCCTCGAAATAGGACGCAAAGCGCGTGAATTGCAGGCGCGGCGGCTTGCGCGTCAATCCCGCATAGCGCACGCCCGGCAGGCGGCGGGCAGGGTCCGAGGGGCCGAGATAGCCCTCGACGATCCGCAGATTTTCGGCGGGCCACGACTCCAAGAGCCGATACAGAAACAGCGAGCCGTGACAGGAGCGCTCGACCGGCGCGCAGCCGCAATAGAGGAGATTCATGCGCGTCTCTCGTCGAGCCGTGCGAGCTTGGGCGGCGTCGTCGAGGGCAGGGCGACGAAGCCGAAGCCGAAGGATTGCTTGAAGTCCCAGCTGCCGCCGCCGACGTTGGAGAACGGCGTCTCGAAGGCGAGCGCCTCATAGACCTGATGATCCCAATTCACCATCGTCACCGCGGTGGCGACATCGATGCAATATTGTCCCGAGGCGAGATGGATCGGCGCCGCCTCTATCGTCAGCTCATAGCAGCCGGGCTCGGCGGGCAGCGACATGGCGTCGAAATGGCTCAATGACCAGAGCGCGATGCGCGCGCGCTGCGCATTGGCGAGAAACACATCGACGGAGAGGCCCGGCGTTCCATCCGTGTCGAGAATAATGCGCAGCCGCAGCGGCGTCCCCGGCAGATAGACGCGCGTCGGGCCGTCGTCGCCGATCATCTCGACCGAGCGTATGCGCGTATGCGCGCCGGCGCCCCAATCATGCTCGGCCTCGTCGGCGCCGCCGTCCTGCTGCAGCCTTCCATAGGCGGCGATGGCCTCGTCCACACTGCCTTGCAGCACGAGCCGTCCGCGATCGAAGACGAGGCCGCTCGTCGCGAGACTCTTCACCGCCGCGAGATTATGGCTGACGAGCAGAACCGTGCGCCCGCCTTTGCGCGAGACCTCGTCGATCTTGCCGAGGCATTTTTGCTGAAAGCGCGCATCGCCGACGGCGAGCACCTCGTCGACGACGAGAATGTCCGGCTCGAGATGGGCGGCCACGGCGAAGGCGAGGCGCACATACATTCCGCTCGAATAATGCTTCACCGGCGTGTCGATGAAGCGCTCGATCTCGGCGAAATCGACGATGGCGTCGAAGCGCTTCGCAATGTCGGCGCGGCGCATTCCGAGAATGGCGCCGTTGAGAAAAATGTTTTCGCGGCCGGTGAGCTCGGGGTGAAATCCCGTGCCCACCTCCAGCAGGCTGGCGACGCGGCCCTCGAGCGTCGCGCGGCCTTCCGTCGGATCGGTGATGCGCGAGAGGATCTTTAGCAAAGTGGATTTGCCGGCGCCGTTGCGGCCGACGACGCCGACGATTTCGCCCTCGGCGATTTCGAAGGAGACGTCGCGCAGCGCCCAGAAACGCGTGTCCGCCTCCGCCGCGCGCGCGCGGCCGCGCAGCCGCTCGAAAGGCGCCGCGGCGGCGTCCACTAGCGCCTCGCGCAGCGTGCGATAGGCGCGCGCCGGCGCGCCGATGCGATAGAGCTTCGACACGCCTTCGGCGCGGATGGCGATTCCGCCTCTACGCATCATACGATATCCGCGAAGCCGCGCTCGACGCGCGCGAAATAGGCGACGCCGAGGCAGAAGATCGCGAGCGCCGAGGCGCCGGAGATGACGACGCCGCTGATATCCGGCGGCGATCCGATGAGCGCGTGGCGGAAGCCGTCGATCATGCCGGCCATGGGATTGAGGAAATAGAGCCAGCGCCATTCTGTGGGAACGAGGGAGACCGGATAGGCGACCGGCGAGGCGAACATCCAGAATTGGATGAGAAAGGGCACGACATGGCGAAAGTCGCGATAGGCGACAGTGAGCGCCGACAGCAGCACGCCGACGCCGAGCGCCGTGATGACGACGCCGAGCACGAAGAAAGGCGCTGCGAGCTGGCTCCAGCGCAGGCCGACGCCGTTCCACGCCATGACGGCGAAGAGCAGCAGAGCGGAGATCGCGAGATCGACGAGCGGCGCGCCAGCCGTCGACAGCGGGATCAACAGGCGCGGGAAATAGACCTTGGTGACGATGTTGGACGAGGCGACGAGCGAAGCGCCCGCCGTCGGCGCGACATTGGCGAAGAAGGTCCAGGGCAATAGGCCCGCCAGCGCGAAGACGGGGTAGGGCGCGCCATCGGACGGTAGGCCGGCGAGACGTCCGAAGACGATGGAGAGCACGATCATCATCGTCAGCGGCTGCAGCAGCGCCCAGGCGGCGCCGAGCGCGGTCTGCTTGTAGCGCAATTTGAGATCGCGCGCGGCCAGCACATAGAGCAGCTCGCGATAGGCGAAGGCCTCGCGAAAATCATAGAGGCGCCAGCCTGGTCGCGCTTCTATGATCGTGATCGGCCTGCGCGCGTCGTCGCGCATCGAGGCCGAGGCGCGCTCGTCCATAGGGCTCATCTCTCCCTCGGCGTGGGCGCGAGGCCGATCTCGGCGCTGATCGTCTCGCCCGCGGCGCCGGCGCGCAGCAGCGCCTCGCGTATCTCGGTCTTTGTCTGCTCCGGCGAGAGATAGACGATGGAGACGAGCGCCTCGCGATCGGCGCCGGCCGCGCCCTCCCATCCGCCGAGCAGATCATCGACGATGCTGCGGCGCGCGGCGGCGGAGAGCTGCGGCCAGAGCGGAACGGCGAAACCGGCGCGCCGCGCCATCAGCCAGCCTTCATTGCGACCGACGAGCGCCGACATGAGAAGCGCGCGCTCGACCTTCGCCATCGGCTCCTCGGTCTCTAATCCGGCCTGCGCGAAAGCGAGCCAGGCGCCGCCGGAGAGTGGGGCGCGCGTCAGCAGATTGCGCGATCGCTCGCGCCGCTCCTCATCGCTCGCGCCGGCGTCGAGCTCGAGCAGCCGCGCCTGCGCCAATGTTCCGACCAATGGATCGCCGAGGAAAGGCGCGAGAGTCTTTCGCGCGGTCTTCGCCTCGGCGGAAAGATCAGCGAGGCCGAAGGAAAGCAGCCGCGCGGCCCCCGCCATGGCGGCTACACAGATCGCGATGATGACGACGGCGGTCACGATGCGGCTCATTCGGCGTAGTATTTCTTGTAGTAGCGGCCGCCGTAATAATAGGAATAGGCGTGCTTGCCGTATTTCTGCGCCTTGGAGTCGATCACTTGATTGAACACCACTCCGGCGACCTTCTTATGACCGGACAGACGCTCGATCGAATGCGCCACCATCTCGCGCGCCGTCGATGACCAGCGCACGATGAAGATCACCTTGTCGACGAGATTGGAGATGATGAGCGGATCGACGACCGGCCCTATGGGCGGGGTGTCTATGACGATGAGATCGAATTGCTCGCGCAGGCTCGCGACCAGCGTCCGCAGCCGCTCGGACAAGAGCAGATCGGGCGGGTTCTGCGTCTTGCCGCCGGCCGGGAGAAACCAGAGCTTCAATGTTTCATTGTAGACGAGCGCCGAATGCAGTTCCGCCGCGCCGATGAGACAATCGACGAGGCCGAGCTTCTTATCGGCGCCGAAATAGCGTGACGCCGAGGGACGGCGCAGATCGCCGTCGATGACGAGCACTTTTTGTCCCGATTGCGCCGCCGAGCCGGCGAGCGCTATGGCGAGCGTGGATTTGCCCTCGCCAGGGATGGTCGAGGTGAATTGCAAAACCTTGGGCGGATTGTCGACATCGCTCATCTGTATGGCGCTGCGCAGCGAGCGCAGCGCCTCGCTGAGACGCGACAGCGGCTTGGCGAGCGGATATTCGGGAATGGAGACGACGGAGCCGTTCACCGACAGCTCGCGCTGATCCATGCGCGAGATGGAGGCGAGCAGCGGCAGAGCGAGAAAATCCTCGATCTCGCGCGGCGTCGCGAAGCCGGCGTTGAACATCTCCAGCGCATAGGCGCCGAGCGTGCCCGCCATCAGGCCGAGGACGAGAGCGACGAGCATGGATTGAAGCGGCTTGGGCGAGGTCGGCGTGACCGGCGCCAGAGCCGGCGTGATGATGCGGGCGTCGCGCGCCTCGAAGGTCGATTGCTCCTGCGTCACGCGCTCGCGCTGCAGAAAATCCTCGAACAGGCTCTTGTTGACGGCGGCGGTGCGCTCCAGCTCGCGCAGCGTTATGGCTTTCGTATTGTCGAGATCATTGGCGCCGGTCACTTCCCGCAGCGTCTTCTCGATCGCCTCCTGCCGCGCCTTGGCCAGCTCGTGCTCATTGCGAATATTGGCGGCGAGGCGCTGCGACTCGGCGGCGATGGCGCGATGGACGTCGGCGATCTGCGCGCGCAGATTGACGACGGAGGGATGGCTCGGATTGTAGCGCGCGAGCAGCTCCGCCTCCTGGCGCGAGAGATCGCTCGCCTGTCGGCGCAGCTCCGCGCTGGCGCCGCTGGAGACGTCCGGCAGCTGCGCTATGCCGCCGCCGCGCGCGTCGAGCTTTTGCAGCATGTCGAGCCGCGCCTTCTTCTCGGCAGTCTCCGCCCGCGCCTGCACGAGACGACCGTTGAGCTGGGCGAGCTGATCCTGATTGAGCGTCGCGCCGGGCGTGGAGCCGCTGAGATTATTCTCGGCGCGAAAGCGCGCCACCGCCTCCTCGGATTCGCGCAGCTGCTGACGCAGCTCGACGAGGCGATCGGACAGCCAGGCGGAGGCGCGCCGCGCCGCCTCGAAACGCGCGTCCAGCTTGTCGACCACATAGGCGTCCGCGATCGCATTGGCGAGATTTGCGGCCTTCTCCTTGTCCGCGGAGGTGAAGGAGACGTTGATCACATAGGCCTGGCCGGCGCGCGCCACGGCCACCGCCTGCTTGACGTTCTCGACGGTGGCGACCGTCTCGGGAGAGCCGCCGAGCGCGGAGGCGACCGTTCTGGCGGGTGTCTGCGGCGTATTGCGGGAGAGCAGCTCGCGCAGGCGGTCGAGGAGACCGCCGCCGCCGACGCGGGTCCGCGCGCCGAACTCCGCATCCTCGACGAGCCGCTCCTTCTCCACGACGCGGCGGAGCAGCGCACTGGATTTGATGATGGCGATCTGGCTCTCGATCGTCGGCAGATCGAGCGCGGCGTCGGTCATGATCGCGTCCTGCCCGCCGGCCTTCTCCTTATGCGGATCGAGCAGCAGCTGCGCCGAGGCGGTGTAGAGCGGCGTCGTGCGCGCCGTTTCGACGGCGGCGACGAGCAGGAACAGCGCCGTTACCCCGGCAATCAGCTTCCACTGACGCCAGACGAAATTGACATAGCCATGGATGTCGAAGCCCGTTTCCGCTTCGGCTGGCGCGGGCGCCTCCCTTTGTGTCTCGAGACGTTTCAGCATCGAATGCGTGTTCCAGCGGGCTAGTCGGAGAGAGAGATGCGCGAGCTTTCGGCCTGCGCGACGCCTGCGCCGAGAATGGCCATATAGGTGAGCGCCACGGCCTCTATCTGAACGCCGAAATCGACGAGAGAATGGACGCCGACGAGCAGCGAGCAGGCGGCGGCGGCCGCCGCCGGAGCCGAGGCCCGTCGCCGCGTCGCCGCGCCGATGACGCATTTCGCCGCGAGCCAAAAGAGCGCGCCGACGAGCGCTGCGCCGAAGACGAGACCGAGCCCCAAGAATGCCTCCAAATAGGCGTTATGCGCCTTGTCCCATATATCGGCCGTCGGAATCGAACGGTCGCGATAGAGCGGAAACAGCGTGGCGAAGGCGCCATAGCCATAGCCCAGCAGCGGCGTGTCGAGAATGGCGCGAAGGGTGATGGAGAAGACGGCGAGGCGCCCGCCATCGTCGAGGCCGGAGTCGAGCGTGCGACGGACGATGAGATCGCCGAAATAGAAAATCGTCGCCGAGAGCCCAGCGACGACGAGCGCGACGGCTCCAGCGTTTTCTCCGCCGCGCCGGCCGCGCGAATAGGCGAGGGCGAGCAGGGCGCCAGCGCCGAGAATCGTCGCCAGAATGCCGCCGCGCGACACTGTGCCGAGCAGAGCGACGAAGATCACGAACGCAGCCGCGAGCAGGAGCCAGCCGCCGAGGCCCGCCGCTTCCAGCCGCCGCGCCAGCCGAGCGGCGAGCGCGCCCGCTTCGCGCGGAGCGTCTCGGTCAGCGAGCGGAATGAGGAGCGCGAGCGTCGTCACCAGCCCGATGCCCGCATAAGTAGCGAAATTATTGCGGTTGACGAAGGTGGAGCGCACGAAAAGGCCTTGCGCGGGGGCTTCGAAAAACGGAATCGTCGCCGAGACGAAGGCCGAGAGAAAGAGCCCATAGGCGGCATAGGCCGCCACGATGACCGCGATCGTCCACAGCAGAAAATGCGCGCGATGCGAGCGGCGCGACAATTGGAGCGCCAGCCAGAAGACGCTGGCCGCCGTTACGAGGCGGAGCAGGAAGACGAGCGTCTGGCCGCGATCGACCGAGATCGCGCCGTCGAGCGGCCGCTCCAGCGCCTCGCTCGCCATGCTCCAGATCGGATGCGCGAGCGCTCCAGAGGCGAGCGGGGAAGCCTGGACGCAAATCCACAACAGCGCCGCGCTGAAGAGCGCCGCCGGACCGGCGATGGCTGTGATCGATACGGCGTGGCGGCGGCCGGCGAGCAGGACGCCGAGCTCGAAGAGAATGACCAGCGCCGGAAAATACAGCCCGTTCACGCCCCAAGCCGGCAAGCGATTGCCGCCGAGCCAAAAGGGCGCGACGGCCAATCCGGCCACGAGGCCGAGGAGGAGAAGCGCCTCGAAGCCGCCTTCCCCCCATAGATCGGCGAAAAATCCGCGCGCCGGCTCGCGGGAGCTTTCGGTCGGGAGCGAGGACTCCCGCGAAAAAGGCGCGAGCTTCTGCAAGAGGCGCTTGTCCATGCTGCCGCCATCGGGGTGAATGCGGCGCTTTTCACCCCAAAGGCGCGGTTGCGGAGGGGAGATCATATCGCCACGAATGAGGGCGGGTCGAGGCCGGGGCGACTCATGCGCGACCAGCTCTTTGGCGCGGCGCGCTCAATAGCGATAGGTTACGCCGGCCGACACGACATTCTGCGTAAATCCCCAACTCGCCGTGGAATAGCCGATGGCGCCGAAGACGCCGCTGACATTGGAGCTGGTCTTCTGAAGCTGATAGTCCAGCGAGATCGCGATGTTGCGCCAGAATGTGTAGCTGATGCCGCCGCCGGCCGCCCACACGGTGTCGGCGCGCGGCGAATTGGTCCAGCGCGTCTCGCCATAGCCGCCGCGCGCATAGGCGGTCCAGAAGGGAGAGATGGCGTAATCGATCTGCAGCTTGGATTGCGTGTTGAGCGTCGCTGGCGACCATTGGCCGAGACGGCCCGCGAGAGCTGTCGGCGCGGCGGCGGCGGCGAGCATTTGATCGACCGTCGCGGTCAATGTCAGATAGGGCGTCGGATAATAGTGCAGCCTTGCGCCGAAGGCGGGTTTGGTGACCTCGCCACCGGGAAAATTCTGCACGCTGGACTGGCTCTGATAGCCCCCATAGACCTCGCCACGGAACAGGCCGATGAGATCCGAGCCGAGACCGCCGACGATGCGATAGCCATTGGTGTCGGAGATCGAGTTCTCATAGCGGCGCAGATCGAGCGTCGGCTCGACGAAGCCGTAGAACATCGGCGAGAGCCACATTCCGCCGCGCAGCGTGGCCGTGTAGCTCAGACCGTTCTGCACGTCGCCGCTCGCGGCCAGCGAGCCGATCGGCCGGCTGTCATAGGAGACATATTGGACGCCGGTCGTCGCGCGCACGAACCAATCGGAAATTTTCTTCTCGACGGCGACAGAGCCGGAGAACTGATTGGAGAATTGCTGCGAGGCCGACACTGTATAGCCGGTCGGAACGGTGACATTGGGCGCCGTGGCTCCGAAATTGGAGCCGAACAGACCGCTCTGCCGCGTGTAATCGGCGGAAACATACACGTTGAGGTCGCTGAATGGCGACCAAATGTGATTTATCCCGGCGCGGCCGGTCACATTGGTGGGGTCGACATCGATCGTCGGCGTCGGCGACAGCCGAAATTGCGCGCCCAATCCCGGATAGAATTGCGCGTCGGCGCTCACATAGGCCGTGGATTTGTGCAGGCCGTTGTCGAGGCCCGCCTGGACCGACGGCCGCACGCGCACGCCGACGGCGGAGCGCCGATCAGTGGCGGTCGAATAGATATTGTCGTTGAAGACGGAGCCGATGAAGAGGGACGGATAGACGATCCAGCCGTCGATCGCGAGGCCTTCCTCGGGACTGGGACCCATGGCGGTGACGCCGGCCGGAATTTCCTCGCCGCGGGCGACGGAACCGGCCGAAATTATGAGCGCGATCCCCGCCGCGACGCCATTCGGCAGCAAATTGCTCTTCATAACGCCCTCTCGAAGGCGTTCAGCTTGTAAGTGAAACGCGCCCGCAGTCAAGCCTGCGCCCCTTAGTCTCTCAGGGCGAGAGGCGGGGCGGGGCCGTCAAAAATAGCGCTCCGGCACGCGCACGAGATCGCCGGGCAGCACGGGAATGGTGGGCGCCAGCGGATATTCCTTGAACCCTTGCTCGCCCACATGCTGGATGAGAACGGTCGATCTGCTGGCCCGATAGGTCGAGCCGCCGGCGAGCGCTATCGCGCTCATCACATTGAGTCCGCTCTTGAACGAATATTCGCCGGGCTTGCCGACCTCGCCCATTATGTAGAAGGGACGAAAGCTCGCGACATCGACTGTCACCTTGGGATTGCGCAGATACTCGCCGCGGAATTTTTTCGCCAATTCCTGTTCGAGCTGCGGCTTGCTGAAGCCGGCCGCCTTCACCGTGCCGGCCAGCGGCAGCGAAATAAAGCCGGCGGGGTCGATCTCATATTCGCCTGAGAGGCGGTCCTCGCCGAAGACGGTGACGCGGATTTTCTCGCCGGGCTGCAGATTCGGCGCGGTGGTCGCCGCAGTGCGAATCAGCGCCTCGCGCTCCTCCGCCGACACAGGACCGAGATTGGAGCCGCCGTCGCACCCCGTGAGCAGGAGAGAGAGCGAGAGGCAGAGGCCGGCGGAACGGAAAAACGACATCGATCTCGTATGTCCTCGTCCTGAGATGGCGCAAAGCCGCAGTAGATAAGTGCCCCGTGCGCGGCGCGTCAATACGAAGGCTCTGGGCGCTCGCTCCTCGGGGGCGAGCGCCGAGCGTGCGCCCGCCGCAGGCGCCGTAATAGCCGAGCTCTGGTAACTCTTTGTTTGTCGGCTACGGTCATGCTGCGGCAGGGAGCGAGAATCGGCATGCGCAGCGAGGACATCGACGAAGGACCGGCGAAGCCGCGCACCCGTGGCGCGGGGCTGCTCGCCTGTCGTCGGGGCGCCGCGATCGTCGAATTCGCCTTCATCGCGGCTCCGCTGTTTGCGATTCTGATCGCGATCTGCCAAGTCGGCGTGGTGTTTCTCGCGCAGCAGGAGCTGGAATCCGCCGTCGAGAAATCGGCGCGCATGCTTCTTACCGGCGCGGTGCAGAAGGGCGGACTCAACCAGGAGCAATTCACGACCAAGGTCTGCGGCGGACTGACGGCGCTCTTTACTTGCACACAGCTGATCGTCGATCTGCAGACGGCGAGCGCTTTCGCCTCTGTCGATACTTCGGCTCCCGTCCTCACCTATGATTCCAGCGGCAATGTCACCAATAGCTGGAAATTCCAGACCGGCGGCGTCGGCAGCGTTCTCGTGCTGCGCGTGATCTATCAATTTCCTGTCGTCGGTGGACCGCTCGGATTCAATCTCGCCAATCTGCCGAATGGCAGGCGTTTATTGATGGCGACCGCCGTATTCCAGGTCGAGCCCTACTCGTAAACATCGGAGCAGGCCCATTGCGAATGCGCTGTCTCAGTCGCTTAACGTCGAACGCCGGCCGGCGCGCCGGCGCGCTTCGGCGCGACGAGCGCGGCATGATCGCGGTCGAATTCGCGCTGATGATCCCGATCGCCGTGCTGATCCTCGTCAGCGAGTTCACGCTCGGCGAGGCGATCAGCATCAGTCGCAAGGTGGCGATCACCGGCCGCACGCTGACCGATCTCGTCGCACGTCGCGCGAGCGTGTCCACCGCCGATCTCACGACGATATTGAACGCCTCGACGCAGATTATCGCGCCTTTCTCGACCGCCAATCTGACGATCGTTCTCGCCGAGGTCTCGACCGATGGGAGCGGCACGAAGGTCGATTGGAACGAGCCCTTCCACACCACCAAGCTCGTCGATGGATCGCCGTTCGTTCTTCCCGCGGGCATGGCGCAGCTGGGCACATCGCTGATCTACGCCTATGTGCGCTATGACTATACGCCGCCTTTCGGCGCCAAGATGATCCCGGCGGTGCCGATCCGCTACACATTCTACATCAACCCCCGCATCACCTCATCCGTGCCCCGGGTGAATTGAACGAAATGGCCGCGCGACGCATGATGATGTTTCGGACTCTCGGCAAATTCTTTGCTCATCGAGGAGGCAATGTCGCGATCATATTCGCGCTGACGGCGATTCCTCTGATGATCGCCGCCGGCGGCGCCATCGATTATGCGAACGCCGGGCGCATCAAGACGCAGCTCTACGCCGCGGCCGACGCCGCCGCGCTCGCGGCGACGACGCCGCCAATGATGCTGAAGTCTTGGACCGTCGCCCAGGCGGCGGCAAGGACGATGTTCGCCGCTCAGATGACGCAGATCACGCGAGTGACCTATGACGCCGCCAGTCTCACGGTCGACGGCGGCGACGATCCTGCGCCCGGCTCCATGACACGCAGCGTGTCAGTCACTTATACGACGAAGGTGCAGAACTCTTTCGGCGGCTTCTACGGCTTGCGGACATCGAACATAACGGTGACCGCCTCGGCGACCGCGACGACGGCGCGCAATATCGATTTTTATCTGCTGCTCGACAATTCGCCGTCTATGGAGCTGCCCGCCACACAGGCGGGCGTGACAGCGATGAACGCCTTCGGATGCGCCTTCGCCTGCCATGAGAAGAATGTCAGCGACAATGAATATTCGACGCCTTATCCCGGCTGGGGGACGATCGACAGCTATGCCTACGCAGAGAACAACGGGATAAAGCTGCGCATCGACAATGTTCGGGACGCGGCGAAGAGCCTCGCGACGACCGCGCAATCGACGATGGCCTCCAATGGCGCGACCTATCGCCTCGCGGCCTATAGCTTCAATTACGGCGTGACGATGATGCAGAATCTCGTCCCGACGACGCGCGGCAATGTGAGCGTCATCCAGTCCAATATCGGGACGATGACGCCGCCGCTGATGGATTCGAACAATGTGCTCGCGGCCAATATGTCGTACACCTATCCGACCAGCAGCTCGACCTACGATACGGTCACGACCGGCGGCGCGTTGAACACCAATGACGCGATGACCGATCTCAATCAGGCGCTCACCAGATTGAACTCGACCATGCCGGCGCCCGGCAGCGGCGCCCGCGTCGCCGGCGACAAGCCGCAGGAAGTGCTGATGCTCGTGACCGATGGCGTTATCGATGCGAGCTATTATTCCAGCGGAACCTGCACGACTTCGCTGAATTGGAACTATTCGAACGCCTATGGCTCGTTTTACCGTTGCTTGCAGCCGGTCGACACCTCCTTCTGCACGACGATCAAGAACCGCGGAATTCGGATCGCGGTTCTCTACACGACCTATTATCCCGTGCCGAGCAATGGCTTCTACCAGGGGACCGTCGCCACCTTCGCATCGCAGATCGCCGACAATATGAAGAGCTGCGCCTCTTCCCCCGATCTCTTCTTCGAGGTGAACACGGGCGGCGACATCAGCTCGGCGCTGTCGACCCTGTTCTTGAACGCCGTTTCCTCCGCCTCGCGTCTCACGCAGTAACGGCCGCGTTCGCGTTGATTTCCCGTGTCACGGCCTTTACGCTGCGACGCGGAGAATGTGCGAAGGACGAGAATGCGAGCGCTCCAGATCATCATCGGCCTCGGCGCGGCCGCCGCGGCGCTGGTTTTCGCCGAGGCGGCGTCGGCGCGAGGCGGCGATCATCATGATCCCGCGCCCCAGAACGATAATCCGCCGACGATCGCGACGAGCCTTCCCGAATCTCTGGCGCAGCCCGCGGCGGCGCGCGACGCGCTCGCGGCGCGCGGCTTCGAATTCGGCCTCAAATATATCGGCGAGACTTTTTCGGATGTCTCCGGCGGCCTGCGGCGCGGAACGATCTATGACGGCAAGCTGCGCGTTTCCTTGGACGCCGATCTCGACAAGGCCTTCGGCTTCACGGGCCTCGTCTTCCACGCCAACGCCTCGCAGTTGCATGGGCGCGGCATAGATCAATTTTATACGGGCGCGCTGATGCCCGTCAGCAATATAGAGGCGACGCCGACGACCCGTCTCTTCGAGGCCTGGTTCGAGCAGAGCGTCGCCGAAGGCGCCTCCATTCGCCTCGGCCAGATGGGCGCGGATCAGGAATTCATGACGCGCGCATCGGCGAAGATTTTCGTCAACAACAGCTTCGGCTGGCCGGCGCTGGCCATCGCCGATCTGCCCGCCGGCGGCGCCGCTTTTCCACTGTCCAATCTCGGCGCGCGCGCGAAATGGGAGACGGAGCGCTTCGCCATTCTCGCTGCTGTCTTCGACGGCGATCCGGCCGGTCCCCAAGGCGCGTTCGAGTCTCCCGATCCGCAGCGCCGCAATGCGGATGGCGTGCGCTTTCGTCTGAAGGACGCGCCTTTCGTCATCGGCGAGGGGCAATGGAAATATGCGGTCGACGATCTGCCGGGCGTCGCCAAGATCGGCGGCTGGCGGCATTTCGGCGTCTTTGCCGATGAGCGTTTCGGCGCCGACGGACTTTCGCTCGCCGATCCCGCGAGCGCCGGCGTTCCGCTTCGCCGTCGCGGAAATTTCGGTGTCTATGCGCTGGTCGATCAGCAGATCTTCCGATCGGACGAAGGCGGCGCCGGCGCTTTCGCGCGCGCCGAGGCCGCGCCCAATGATCGCAATCTGGTGAATTTCTACGCCGACGCCGGCGTCTCCTTCCGCGGCGCGCCGGCGCGGCCGGATGATCTCTTCGGCGTCGCCGTCGGCTATGCGCGCGTTTCCAATGGCGCGCGTGGGCTCGATCGCGATACGGCGGCTTTCGGCAATCAATTCGCGCCCATTCGTTCCGGCGAGGCGCTGGTCGAGGCGACCTATATAGCGAGCCTCGTTCCCGGCTGGACGCTGCAGCCGGATCTGCAATATATCCGCCGCCCCGGCGGCAATATCGCAGACCCGCGCGACCCGAATGGAGTCAGGAGCCTGCGCAGCGCCTTCGTCGTCGGTCTGCGCACGCTCATTCGCTATTGAGACTTTAGACGGAGACCTTGCGGCATTCCTCCGCGCAGGCCTTGCAGGAGTCGCCGCAGGCTTTGCATTCCGAATATTGCGGAAAGCGGTCGCATTCCTTCTTGCAGGCCATGCATATGTCGCCCACTGCCTTCGCCAGGGTCGGCGTGAAGGTCGAGTTCACCGCCGCCAGCGATTCGAGCGCGGCGCAGGCGGCGACGAGATCATAGGCGGCCTTGGTGCAGCCGGCCATGCTGGTGTCGTTCATCGACAACATGCCGAAGCAATGGCGCAGGCATTCATTGCCGGTGGAGACGCATTCGGCGCTGGTCTTCATCAGCGCCTGAAATTTCGGTCCATGCATCATGTGCTCGGCATGCGGATTGGCGGTCTGATCCTCGGCCAGCGCGCGCGTGGCGGAGAGGGCGGCGGCCGCGCCGACGGCGGCGGCGACGAATTCACGACGTTCCATGGAGAGCCTTCCTTTCGCTTCGGTCGAGAGGGGTCGAGAAAGTTTTGCTCTAACTGGCGCATGACACAGAAGCTTCAATCCATTTTCCGCGAGCGGGACCGTCGTTTCATTGCGCGCGCGGGTTTCGCACGCCATTTCTGGCGAGAGGGCGGGAGCGACGAAAGGGGAGGAGGAGATGGAGCCGAATATTATGCTCACGCTGGCGCGCAGCGACGCCGAAGCGCTGGTCGGCAGCCTGCGCCGACGCTTCGAGCGGCTCTGCGACATTCGCAAGGAGATTTGCGAGCCGGAGGAGTTCGATGAGCTGGAGCGCGAGGAGCGCGCCTATTTCGACGCCGAGAATGCGCTGGTCGAGCGCATCATCGGCGAGCTGACGCGTGCGCTCGAATCGGAACCTCGTCATTAGAGCGCCGCCGATCGAACGGCGCGTTCGATCGATCAGAGACGCCGATTCAAGCGTCGCATGGCGAAGGCCCCGTCGCGTCCCAGGCCAGCGGCCGCGGCGCGCGCCGGCGCGTCTCCGGCCAACGCGCCAGCAGCATGCTCAGCACGACCAGGAGATCGGCGGCGGCGCGCGACTGGCCGAGATCGACAAAGCCGCGAATGTCCGCAATGAGAATATCGCGCACTGCGGCGGCTCCGCGATGGCGGTTGAGGAGATAGCTGGCCAGCGTCCGCTCATGCGCCTTCGAGGGGGCGACGCTGGCGAGCGGCATTGGATCGAGGCCGCTCGGCGCCAGCATTTCGGCGATCTGCATCATCGGTCGGCTCCACGACTCGTTTCTGCCGCAGAGCGCTAAACCGACGACGATGACCTTTTGTGACAGTTCCTATCGTGGAGTCTACCTATTCAGCGCGGCCTCGGCGCGGGCCTTTTCGCCCAGCAGCCGCTCGGCGCTCTCGGCGACGCGAAGCCAGACGCCATGGCCTTCGCTGTCGCCGGCCCTCTGCAGATCGACGGCCCGCTCACGCGCATTGGTGGGCGCGTCCCGCCGCAGCCGGCGGGTGAGCGCGCGCGCATGAATCTCGACGGCCTGTTCTAGAGAAATCTCCATGACGTCAACTCCTCTCGCAGGCGGCCGAGCCCCGTTTCCCGCCTTTGTGTTCATATGGTGTCGCATAGGAGGCGTCACGGGGGCTCTGCGGCGGATCGTCGCGGGGCTCAGGCGCTCGAGACCAGCCCCGCCGACGCTCCGCCGGAGGCGCGCCGCCGCTCGACGGCCGCGGCGAGGCGGCGCAGCGCGGCGAGCGAGGTCGTCCAGTCGATGCAGCCGTCGGTGACGCTCTGGCCATAGACCAGCGGCTTGCCGGGAACGATGTCCTGCCGTCCGGCGACGAGATGGCTCTCGATCATCAGGCCGATGATGCGTCGCTCGGCGGCCTCGACCTGCCGGGCCACATCCTCGACGACGGCGGGCTGATTCTCGGGCTTCTTGCTGCTGTTGGCGTGCGAGGCGTCGATCATCAGAAAGGGGGAGACGCGGGACTTCTCCGCTTCCTTGGCCGCGGCGTCGACGCTGGCGGCGTCGTAATTGGGCGTCTTTCCGCCGCGCAGAATAATGTGGCAATCCTCATTGCCGCTGGTGGAGGCGATGGCCGAGCGGCCGTCCTTGGTGACGGCGAGGAAATGATGCGGCTGCGAGGCGGAGAGCACGGCGTCGAGCGCGATGCGCACATTGCCGTCGGTGCCATTCTTGAAGCCGACCGGGCAGGAGAGGCCGGAGGCGAGCTCGCGATGCACCTGGCTCTCCGTGGTGCGCGCGCCGATCGCGCCCCAGCCGACGAGATCGGCGATATATTGCGGCGTCGTCATATCGAGGAATTCGCAGCCGGCCGGCAGGCCGAGCTCATTGACGTCGAGCAGCAGCCGTCGCGCGAGGCGCAGCCCGGCTTCTATGTCGAAGCTGCCGTCGAGGCGCGGATCATTGATGAGGCCCTTCCAGCCCACCGTGGTGCGCGGCTTCTCGAAATAAACGCGCATGATGATCTCGAGCCGGTCGCCGAGCTCGCGCTTGGCCTCGGCGAGCAGGCGGGCGTATTCGATCGCGGCGTCGGGATCATGGACCGAGCAGGGGCCGATGACGACGGCGAGGCGATCGTCGCGCCCGCGCAAAATCTCGCGCAGGGCGGCGCGCGCGCCGAGCACGGTGGCGCTGGCCTTCTCGCTGCGCGGAAGCTCGCGCATGATCTCGGCGGGCGGGCTCAATTCGGTGATCTTGACGATGCGAAGGTCGTCGGTCTCGGTCGGCACGGCGGGCTCCTTTTTCAATTTTGCGTCGCGCCGCGGAACAAAAAAGCCGCCAGCGGGACTGGCGGCTCTCGGGGTTTTCAGGCTTCGCGTCTTTTGCTCACACGCGCTCGCCTCCCGTCGCCGCCGGCGCAGGATAGCTAAAATACCAATAGTAGCGCGCGGAGCGGACGAGGGTCATGGCCGCAGAGTTAAAGCGGAGCAGGGGAGGCGAGTCAAGGCGCCGGCACGCAGAGGCCCGAATATCCGGTCATGCGCGTGTTCAGCGGCGTGCCGTTCTCCTTGCCTTCCGCGGCTATGCCGAGAGAGGCGCGCGGCTGCAGCTTGCGCGCCGCCTCGACGCATTTCTCCTCGGTGGCGTAGCCGGGAATGGCGTTGGTCGCCACTGCGCCGGCGGCCTGGGAGGTGGTGACGACAAAGGTCGCGACGATGAGCGTGTAGGACATTGAAAATCTCCTCGCGAGCAATGAAAGCGAATGAAAACGGCGAAGACGCCCTTACGCGCTGCGACTCTATCGCGAAACGATTGCGAGAATATCATTGCTCAGCGATAGATTTCGGCGATTTCCAGAAATTCCTTCGCGGTCAAAGAGGCGCCGCCGACGAGCGCGCCATTGACATTTTTCACGCGCAGCAGCTCGGCGGCGTTGGCGGGCTTCACCGAGCCGCCATAGAGAATGCGGGTCGCCTCGGCGCCGGCGCCGAAGAGGGCGACGAGCCGGGCGCGGATGGCGGCGTGCATTTGCGCGACGTCGAGAGGCGTCGGCGTGAGGCCGGTGCCGATCGCCCATACGGGCTCATAGGCGACGACGAGATGATCCGGCGCGACGCTGCGCGGCAGCGAGCCGTCGAGCTGCGCTTCGACGATCGCCGATGCGCGACCGGCGTCGCGCTCGGCGCGCGTCTCGCCGACGCAGACGATGGGCGTGAGCCCGGCGCGCAGAGCGGCCTGCGCCTTGGCGCGGGTGAGCGCATCGCCCTCGCCATGATCGGCGCGCCGCTCACTATGGCCGACGATCACATATGACGCGCCGACGTCGGCCAGCATTTCGGCGGAAATATCGCCCGTATGCGCGCCGCTCGGCTTTTCGTGGCAGTCCTGCCCGCCGAGCGCGATTTTCGCGCCGGAGAGAATGCGCGCCGCGCGCTCCAGAAGAGTGACGGGCGGGCAGATCGCCAGCTCGACCTTCTCGCGCAAGGCGGCGTCATAGCGCGCGGCGATGGTTTCGATCTCGCCGAGCGACGCCGAAAGCCCGTTCATTTTCCAATTTCCGGCGACGAGCGGGCGCGGCGTGAAAGACATGTCCGGGCGTTCCTCTCAAATACAAGCGATGAAGCGAGCAATTCTGGCCATATCAGCGCTCGCCGCCATGGGCAATTCGCCGCGACGCCGCGCGGTTGCGGTCAAAAGGAAAATTGTCGCCGCTCGGGCCGGGTTGCCGGGCGTCCGGCCGACGGCTATAAGCGCCCCGATCTTAAATCCCATCCTCGAACTCGACGAGACGACGCGCCCATGGCGATCGAACGCACATTCTCCATCATCAAGCCGGACGCCACCAAGCGTAATCTGACCGGCAAGATCAACGCCCTCATCGAGGACGCTGGGCTCCGCATCGTGGCGCAGAAGCGCATCCAACTGACGCGCGCGCAGGCCGAGACCTTCTATGGCGTCCATAAGGAACGCCCCTTCTTCGGCGAGCTGATCGAATCGATCACCTCCGGCCCGGTTGTCGTCCAGGTTCTGGAAGGCGAGGGCGCCATCGCCAAATATCGCACCGTCATGGGCGCGACCAATCCGGCGAGCGCCGATCCGGGCACGATCCGCAAGGAATTCGCCGTCTCCATCGGCGAGAATTCCGTGCATGGCTCCGACGCCCCGGAGACGGCGGCGATCGAGATCCCGCAGTTCTTCTCGGGCAATGAGATCGTCGGCTGATTTTTCAGGCGACGACATAGCTCGGAAAATAAGCGGCGAGCACCCGGTCTCGATAAGCCACGAGATTGGGCCTGCTCGCTACTGCCTCGCTCAGGGGCGATCGAAGCTCGACAACGAGCGATTCCGCCACCATGGCGAAAGCCGTGGCGTCGGCGGCGCTGGGCGCCTCGCCGAATAGATAGGGCTTATCGCCGAGCAGCACGGCGAGCGCCTCTATGTCGCGCCGCGCCAGCACGGCGAGCTCGTCGTTCGAATGCCGCCCGAGGCCCTGGGCCGTAAGACTGCGCGCGATCTTCTTCCGGATCAACGCCTTTATGAGCGGGCGGATCAGAGCTGGAGCGCGCGCGAAAAACTGCGCCGGGCCGCGCGCAAAATTGCCGTCGTCGATCCAGCGCGCCTGCACCATCAGCCAATAATAATGCTCCTCCAGCATTTTCTCGATCGCCCAGCCGGCGGCGCGTTGCTCCGCCGTGAGGCCGGCGTCGAAATCTATTCCATAGGTCTTTTCGAGATAGAGGCGGATGAAGGTCGAATCGGCGACGATCTTTCCATCGTCGTCGATATAGGGCAGCTTGCCCTTGGGCGCGCGTCCGAAGCCGGAATGATCCTCGACATAGCGAAGGCCGGCGAATTTCAGCAGCGTCATAGTCTTGAGTACAAAGGGACTTGCGTCTGGAAGACCGAAATAGGGACCGAACGAGTATAATTTGATCATTATCAAAACCTCTTTGCGGAAGCCGCTTCGAGAATATGATCGAGAAACTACAAAGATCATATTGGTAGCCGACAAAGTTAAGTAAGTCTCGTATCTTTGCGTTAACATTGGGGCGAGTCCGCGCGACGGCGGCAAGGGCGATATGATGACGAAACGCTGGGTTTATTGGGGGGTGAGGGCCACAGGTTTGCTGGCGCTCACGATTCTGCTCATAGCGACGCCCTTCGACGGAGCGCTCGGCCTCGCAAAGCTTTTGGCGTTCGGCGTCTATCTCTGCGTTTTCGCGCTACCGAGTCCGTGCAAGGGCGGCGCGTCCTATCCTTTCCGCCATGGCTTTCGCAACGGCGCCGGATGCCCGCGGCAGGATCAGCCGGAGGAGGGGACGGCGAGCGCCGGCTGCGGCGACGGGCTCGCGCCGAGCACGCGATTGCCATCCACCCTGACGGCGCCGGAAGCGACGAGCCGCAACGCCCGCGGATAGAGCAGATGCTCCTGCTCGAGCACGCGCGCCGCGAGACTGTCCGGCGTGTCGGAATCGAGCACGGCGACGGCGGATTGGGCGACGATCGGCCCTTCGTCCATTTCCGGAACCACGAAATGGACGGTGCAGCCGTGGATTTTCACGCCATCGGCGAGCGCCCGCTCATGCGTGTGCAGGCCACGAAAGGCGGGCAGCAGCGCCGGATGGATATTGAGCATGCGCCCGCGCCATTGGCCGATGAACCAGGGCGTCAGCAGCCGCATGAAGCCGGCGAGGCAGAGAAAGTCGATTCGGTGCGTCTCCAGCACAATCTGCAGCGAGCGCTCGAACTCCTCCCGGCCGGCGTAGATTTTGTGATCGACCGCGGCGACGGCGATTCCCGCCGTCTTGGCCTTGGCGAGGCCCGCGGCCTCCGGGCGATTGGAGACGACCAGCGCGATCTCGGCCGGAAAATCCGGCGCGTGGGCCGCCTCGATCAGCGCGTCCATATTGGAGCCGCGCCCGGAAATGAGGATCGCCGTGCGCAGCCGCCGGCTCACAGCGGCAGGGTCCCGCGCGTGACGACGCGCGGCCCGTCGCCCGCCGCTGCAATCTCGCCTATGGCGATCGGCGTCTCGCCCGCTTCGCGCAGCGCCGCCACGGCTTCGTCCGCGCCCTCTTTGGCGACGACCACGACCATGCCGATTCCGCAGTTGAATGTGCGCAGCATTTCGGCTTCCGCGACGCCACCCGTCAGCGCGAGCCAGGAGAAGACTGGCGGCGGGCGAAATGCGCCGAGATCGAGCGACGCGCCCAGCCCCTTCGGCAACACGCGCGGCAGATTGTCCGGAAAGCCGCCGCCGGTGATATGGGCGAGGGCGAGAATTTTCTCGCTGCGCTTCAGCGCCGCGAGCAGCGGCTTCACATAGATGCGCGTCGGCGTGAGCAGCGCCTCGGCCAGCGTCCGCTCGGCGGCGAAGGGCGCGGGCGCGTCCCAGGCGAGGCCCGACTCGGCGACGATGCGGCGAATGAGCGAAAAGCCGTTGGAATGGGCGCCGGAGGAGGGCAGACCGAACAGAAGATCGCCTTCCCTCACCTCGGCGCGCGGCAGCAGGCGGGAGCGCTCGGCCGCGCCGACGGCGAAGCCCGCGAGATCATAATCGCCCTTGGAATAGAGGCCCGGCATTTCCGCGGTCTCGCCGCCCAGCAGCGCGCAGCCGGCCTCGACGCAGCCGGCGGCGATCCCCGAGACGACGGAGGCCGCCGCATCCGGCTCGAGCTTGCCGCTCGCGTAATAGTCTAGGAAAAACAGAGGCTCGGCGCCCTGCACGACGAGATCGTTGACGCACATTGCGACGAGATCGACGCCGATCGCGCCATGGAGGCCCGATTCGATCGCGATCTTGATCTTGGTGCCGACGCCGTCATTGGCGGCGACGAGAACCGGATCGGAAAAGCCGGCCGCCTTGAGATCGAAGAGGCCGCCGAAGCCGCCGATCTCGCCATCCGCGCCCGGCCGGCGCGTCGAGCGCACGGCGGGGCGGATCATGTCCACCAATCGATTGCCCGCGTCTATGTCGACGCCAGCCTGCGCATAAGTAAGGCCTTTGCCTTCCGCCATTGCGATATCCCGCGCTCGGTTTCGAGCCTGCGGCCTAGCGCCTTACGCGGCCGGGTGCAATCCCGTTTCGATGGACCGACCAACAGGTAGAGCGAGCCTGAAGGCTCGCGGTCCAGGGCGTGCGTTGGACCGCGAGCCTTCAGGCTCGCATCTTTACTCCCGGACTCAGCCGCTCACATGCTTCTCGACCGCGCTCGGATCGACAGGGTTCAATTCGACGCTCTCGCCGCAGCCGCAGGCCGAGGTCTGGTTCGGGTTCTGGAAGACGAAGCTCGACGAGAATTGCTGCACATCGAGATCCATGCGCGTGCCGAGCAGATAGATGACCGCCTGGCCGGCGACGATCACGCGCGCGCCTTTTTCCTCGATCACCTCGTCGCCGGGCGAGGGCTCGGCCAGTTCCATCTTATAGGCCATGCCGGCGCAGCCGCTCTTCTCCACCGAAATGCGCAGGCCGATATTGGCGTTCTCGGCGCCGGCGAGCAGGCCGCGCACGCGCTCCGCCGCGGAGTCGCTGAGGCTCATGACGTTCATCTGTTCGCTCCCTACATCCCTTCGTCTTCCGCGTGGATGCGCGGCCAGACGTCGCGATCAATAATTCTTCCATATGCCCGGAGTCGCCAGCTCGACGAGATTGCCGTCGGGATCGCGGAAATAGAGGCTCCGCCCGCCACGCGGCCACTCCATCCGCGCCTCGATCGGCACATTCTTCTCCGCGAGCCGCCGCTCCCACAGGCCGAGATCCTCGGGCCGGATCGCGAGCGCGAAATGCAGACGCCCGCGGCCTTCGTGCGGCGGTATCTCGCCCCCCGGCAGAACCACCGTTTCGCCCATTGTTTCCCGCGCAAATAGTAGAAGCACGCTGCGCGGGCCGCAATCATAGGCTATGAGCCGCTGATCGGCGAACATGGGCTCGAGGCCGAGCGCATCCTCATAGAAACGCGAGGCGCGCGTCAAATCCTCGACATAGAGAGCCGTCTCGAGACACCCGTCGATTTTCGGCGCGGGCGTGTCCATCGGCTCTCCTCACGCTCACCACATGTCGAGCGTCATGCGGGCTTCGTCCGACATGCGGCTCTGATCCCATGGCGGCTCGAAGACGAGCTTGACGATGACAGCCATCACGCCCGGCACGAGGCTCACCGAGCTCTGCACCTGCTCGACGATCTGGCCGGCGACGGGACAGCCCGGCGCGGTCAAGGTCATGTCGATATAGACGACGTCCTCGGGCGTGATGTCGATATTGTAAATCAGGCCCAGCTCGAAAATATCGGCGGGAATCTCGGGATCCTGGACGGTCTTCAGCGCGGCGACAATGCCTTGCGTCAGCCGTTCGACTTCTTCCTTCGATCGGCCCGCGGGCAGGGACTGCTGCTCATCCCGAGTCAGCTCCCGACCGGTCACGACTTCCTGCGGCTCCGCCGCGTCATCGGTCTTGGTCATGATTCTGTCTCCTTATCAAGAAAACAGCGCCTTCGCTTTCAGTAGCGCTTCCGCCAAACGATCGACCTCGTCGCGCGTATTATACATTGCGAAAGAGGCGCGACAGGTGGAGGTGACGTTGAAGCGCTGCAATAGCGGCATGGCGCAATGGGTTCCGGCGCGCACGGCGACGCCCGAGCGGTCGATAACGGTCGCTATGTCGTGGGCATGGGCCTCCGGCATATCGAAAGCGACGATCGGTCCCTTGTCTTTAGCGTGACCGAAGATTCGAAGCCCCGGTATAACGGAGAGGCGTTCATGCGCATAGGCGGTGAGATCGGCCTCATGGGCGCGGATCGCCGGGCGGCCGATCTTCTGCATATATTCGAGCGCCGCGCCGAGCCCCGCCGCCTGCACGATGGGCGGGGTGCCGGCCTCGAAGCGATGCGGCGGCGTATTGTAAGTCACATAGTCGCGCGTGACGGTCTCGATCATCTCGCCGCCGCCGGCGAAAGGCGGCAGCTTCTCGAGCCACTCGCGCTTGCCATAGAGAGCGCCTATGCCGGTCGGCCCATAGAGCTTATGGCCGGTGATGATGTAGAAATCGACGTCCAGCGCGCGCACGTCGACATCGAGATGCACCGCGCCTTGCGAGCCGTCGACGAGAACCGGCACGCCATGGGCGTGGGCGATGCGCACGACGTCGGCGATCGGCGTCGGCGCCGCCAGCACATTGGACATATGCGTCAGCGCGACGATCTTCGTCTTCGGCGTGATCAGTTTCTCGAAATCCTCGAGCGAGAAGACGCCATTATCGTCGGTCTCGATCCATTTCAGCACCGCGCCCTTGCGCTCGCGGAGGAAATGCCAGGGCACGATATTGGAGTGATGCTCCATGATCGAGAGGATGATCTCGTCGCCCTCGCCGATATTGGCGAGGCCGAAGGAGGAGGCGACGAGATTGATCGCCTCCGTCGCGCCGCGCGTGAAGATGATCTCCTCGCGATCGCCGGCGTTGAGGAAGCGGCGCAAGGATTCGCGCGCGCCCTCATAGGCGTCGGTCGCCGCATTGGCGAGATAATGCAGGCCGCGATGCACATTGGCGTATTCGTGCTCGTAGACCTGGGAGATGCGCTCGATCACCTGCCGCGGCTTCTGCGCCGAGGCGGCGTTGTCGAGATAGACGAGATCCTTGCCATAGGGCTTTTCCGCCAGGATCGGGAAGTCGCGGCGGATCGCCTCGACATCATAGGCTGGCGTGGCCTCGGCCAAGAGCGGCTGGTTCACTTCGCTCCCCCTCGCTTGCCGAGCCAGCTGCGGATGCGCTCGAAATAGGCGTCGCGCGCCGCTTCTTCGCCGAGCGCCTCGACGATCTCGCCGGCGAAGCCTTCGATCAGCAGCGCCTCGGCCTCATGCTTGGGCAGGCCGCGCGCCACCAGATAGAAGAGCTGGTCGGCGTCGAGACGTCCGCAAGTGGCGCCATGGCCGCAAACGACGTCGTCGGCGAAAATCTCCAGCTCCGGCTTATTGTTCATTGTGGCGTTCTCGCTGAGCAGCAGAGCACGCGACTGCATGGAGCCGTCGGTCTTCTGCGCGCCCGGGCGCACCACCACCTTGCCTTGGAACACGCCCGTCGATTGACCATCGAGCACGTTGCGGAAGCGCTCGCGGCTCTTGCAATGCGGCGCGGCATGCTCGACGACGAGCGTCGTATCCGCGTGATCCTTGCCGCCGAGCAGAGAGATTCCGTCGAGCGAGACGCTCGCCTCCTCGCCGGCGAGCCGCGCGAAGATTTGCCGACGCACGAGGCCGCCGCCTTCGACGAAGCCGAGCGATTTGAACGCGGCTTTCGCCTGCGCCGTGATCAGCAGGCTGAACAGGCGGATGGCGGATTCCGATTGCGGACCGATGTCGGCGATATGCTCGACCTCGGCGCCCGCGCCGATCGCGAAAGCGAGAACGTGGTTCTCCTGCGCGCCGGAGGGCGCGAGGGCGAGCGACGTCTCGACGATCTTCGCCTTGGCGCCGTCGCCGACGATGACGAGCGAGCGCGTGAAGGAGGAGAGCGCCTCGCCGCCGGTGGAGAGCAGCAGGATCTCGATCGTCTTGGCGACGTCCGTCGCCGGAGCGATGCGCAGAACCACGCCGTCCTGCATCAGAGCCGCATTGAGAGCGACGACTGCGTCGGCGCCCGCATTCTCCGGCAGGCCCAGCGCCGTGAGGACGGCGCCGTCCTCCTTGGCGAGGACATCGGCGAGAGAGGAGAGCTCGACGCCGGCCGGCAGAGCCGCGACATCGGACAGCTCCGGCCGGAAGGCGCCGTCGGCGACGACGAGACGCACACGGCCGAGGGTCGTCGGCGGCAGCGTGATCGCTCCCGGCGCGCCGAGCGGAGCCACTGTGCGCAGCGAGGCGCGCAGATCAGTGTAGTGCCACGCCTCGACGCGACGCGTCGGAAGCCCTTTGCGCGTGAAGAACTCCCACGAGGCCTGGCGCAACGACGACGCGCCCTTGCCTTTCATCGCCTCGAAGGCGCCGGCGAAGGCCGTCTCGGCCTCGCTCTTCTTGTCGATCGCCTGCACGGTCATGATCTTATCCTCACGCCGCTTCGCCGACATAATCGCGATAGCCGCTCTTCTCGAGCTCGAGCGCGAGCTCCGGCCCGCCGGTCTTCTGAATCTTGCCCTTGGCCATCACATGCACAGTGTCCGGCTTGATGTAATCGAGCAGGCGCTGATAATGGGTGATGACGAGGAAGCTGCGGTTCGGCGAGCGCAGCGCGTTCACGCCTTCGGAGACGATGCGCAGCGCGTCGATGTCGAGGCCGGAGTCGGTCTCGTCGAGAATGCCGAATTTCGGCTGCAGCAGGCTCATCTGCAGAATGTCCATGCGCTTCTTCTCGCCGCCGGAGAAGCCGACGTTGAGCGCGCGCTTCAGCATGTCCATATTGATGCCGAGCTTGGTGGAAGCCTCGCGGATCAGCTTCATGAAGTCCGGAGTCTGCAGCTCTTCCTCGCCGCGCGAGCGGCGCTGCGCGTTCACGGCGGCCTTGAGGAAGGTCATCGTCGCGACGCCCGGAATCTCGACCGGATATTGGAAGGCGAGGAACACGCCCTTGGCGGCGCGCTCATGCGGCTCGAGGCCCAGAATATTCTCGCCGTCGAGCAGCACCTCGCCCTCGGTGACGTCATAGCCGTCGCGGCCGGAGATGACATAGGAGAGCGTGGATTTGCCGGTGCCGTTCGGCCCCATGATGGCCGCCACTTCGCCGTCCTTCACCGTGAGGTTCAGCCCGTCGAGAATTTTACGCTCGCCGATGGAGACGTGGAGATTCTTGATTTCGATCATGGTGTCGTCCTGTTGGCTGTTCGCTGTCGTGCGAGGGACGTTGCAATTCGGGGGCCGCTCTATTGGGGCCGTTTCGTCGCTCGCCTGCCTCGTAAAGAGGCGCTCAATAAACGCAGAGCGCCTCTTTGCTCATCGATACGTCAACCGACGCTGCCTTCGAGGCTCACTGCGATCAGTTTCTGCGCTTCCACTGCGAATTCCATGGGCAGCTTCTGCAGAACGTCGCGCACGAAACCATTGACGATGAGCGCCGTCGCCTCTTCTTCGGAGAGGCCGCGCTGCATGCAGTAGAACAGCTGGTCCTCGGAGATTTTCGACGTCGTCGCCTCATGCTCGAACACGGCGGAGGCGTTCTTCGACTCGAGGTAGGGCACCGTATGCGCGCCGCATTTGTCGCCGATGAGCAAGCTGTCGCAATTTGTGAAATTGCGCGCGCCTTCCGCCTTGCGATGCGCCGACACCTGTCCACGATAGGTGTTCTGCGAATGGCCTGCGGAGATGCCCTTGGAGATGATGCGGCTCTTGGTGTTCTTGCCGAGATGGATCATCTTCGTGCCGCTGTCGACCTGCTGATAGCCGTTCGACACTGCGATCGAATAGAACTCGCCTTGCGAATTATCGCCGCGCAGAATGCAGGACGGATATTTCCACGTCACCGCGGAGCCCGTCTCCACCTGCGTCCAGGAGATGTGCGAGTTCTTGCCGCGGCAATCGCCGCGCTTCGTCACGAAATTGTAGATGCCGCCCTTGCCCTCGCTGTCGCCAGGATACCAGTTCTGCACCGTCGAATATTTGATCTCGGCGTCGTCGAGAGCGACGAGCTCGACCACGGCGGCGTGCAGCTGGTTCTCGTCGCGCTTGGGCGCCGTGCAGCCTTCGAGATAGCTGACGTAAGAGCCGGCGTCGGCGATGATCAGCGTGCGCTCGAACTGTCCCGTGTTCTTCTCATTGATGCGGAAATAGGTCGACAGCTCCATCGGGCAGCGTACGCCCGGCGGGATGTAGACGAAGGACCCGTCCGAGAAGACGGCGGAGTTCAGCGTGGCGTAGAAATTATCCGTCACCGGCACGACAGAACCGAGATATTTGCGGACGAGCTCGGGATGCTCGCGCACCGCTTCCGAGATCGGGCAGAAGATCACGCCGACCTTGGACAGCTCCTCGCGGAAGGTCGTCGCCACCGAGACCGAGTCGAACACCGCGTCCACAGCGACCTTGCGCTGCTCGACGCCGGCCAGCGCTTCCTGCTCGCGCAGCGGAATGCCGAGCTTCTCATAGGTGCGCAGCAGCTCCGGATCGACCTCGTCCAGCGACTTGGGGCCGGGCGTCGATTTCGGCGCGGAATAGTAATAGAGGTCCTGATAGTCGATCGCGGGATAGTCGACGCGAGCCCATTTGGGCTCCTCCATCGTCAGCCAGCGCCGATAGGCCTCGAGCCGCCACTCGGTCAGCCATTCGGGCTCGTTCTTCTTTGCCGAAATGAAGCGGACGATATCCTCGCTGAGACCCTTTGGGGCCTTTTCGGATTCGATATCGGTGGTGAAGCCGTATTTATATGCGTCGACGTCGATCTCTTCGACGCGCGCCACCGTCTCCTGGCGAGCCGCCATGTGTCCTCTCCTCGTCTCGACGGGTTCAAGGCCCGCCGGCCGAAATTAGAGCCGCCGGAGCCGCCCTTCAGGCGGCCGTCCGCCGCGCCCTGATCCTCTTTGCGACCCCTGCAAAAGCGATACCAAACAAATCTACATGCTCCTCGGTCGAACTCCAACCCAAGCTCGCCCTGAGCGCGGCCTTTTCCTCGAGGCCCATTGCGGCGAGCACATGGGAGGCTTTCACCTTGCCCGAGGAGCAGGCCGATCCCGAGGAGAGAGCGACGCCTTCGACATCGAGCGCCATCAGCAGAGTCTGCGTCTTCTGCCCCGGCGTCAGAAACGCCGACGTATTGGCGAGCCTTGGGCCTTTCGCGCCGAGAAACATGGCTTCCGGCCAGATTTCTGCGACTTTCGCCTCCAGCCGATCGCGCAGCGCGCCGAGCCTCTCGGCCTCCGCAGCCATGCTTTTTTTTGCGACTGCGAAAGCCGCGGCGAAACCGGCGATGGCGGCCACATTCTCGGTGCCGGCGCGGCGTCCGCTCTCCTGTCCTCCGCCGCGCAAAAGCGCCTCTCTGATATGGAGCCGGTCCTCGGCGAACGCCAGTGCTCCGGCGCCCATAGGGCCTCCGATCTTATGTGAGGAAAAGAACAAAGCATCGACCCGCAGGGCCGCGAATGTGGTCTCCAGTCGGCCGACCGTCTGGGTGGCGTCGCAGATGAGGAGCCCCCCTGCCGCATGGACGAGATCGGCCGCGGCGGCGACCGGCTGTATGGCGCCGGTCTCATTGTTGGCGGCCTGCAGGGCGAGCAGAATTCGTTTACCTTTGTTGCGCTGCAGCGTATCGGCCAGCGCATCGAGCGACAGGCCGCCCTCCGGGTCGAGCCCGATGGTCTCGGCGCGCTCGGCGGGGAAGCGATGGCCGGCGAGAACGGCCGGATGCTCGCCGGCGCCGAGGAGCAGCAGATCGATCTCCGCCGTAGTTTGGTCTCGTTGTAAGAAAGGCGTCAAAATCAGATTGGCGGCCTCGGTCGAGCCGGACGTGAAGACGACATTGCGTGATTTCGTCCCAAGTCCCGCGCCGATTTCACAGCGCGCCGCCTCGATCAGCGCGCGGGCGGCGCGGCCTTCGGCATGGATGGATGAGGGATTGCCGAGCGTCTCCAGCGCCGCGAGCATGGCGTCGCGCGCCTGCGGCCGCAGCGGCGTGGTGGCGTTATGGTCGAGATAGGCGCGGGGAGCGGACATATCG